>JASEFT010000045.1 GCA_030018475.1 Candidatus Thermoplasmatota archaeon | reverse complement strand
TAGGAATTGTTGGCTGCAAGCTACTGTACCCAAATGGTAGGATTCAACACGCGGGAGCGCGCATTAGTATTAAGGAGTTAAGCCATTACGGAGTTGGAGAGGTGGATAGAGGGCAATACAACGAATTAAAGGAAGTGGACTATGTAACTGGAGCCGCCTTAATGATTAAACGTGAAGTCATCGATAAAATTGGTTCATTAGATGAAGAATTTTCACCAGCCTACTTCGAGGAAGTCGATTGGTGTGCCAGAGCTAGAAAAGCTGGATACAGAGTGGTTTATGATCCTAATGCCACGCTATTACATTATGAAGGGATTTCTAAGAAAAAATGCAAAGAAGAATACTTATACTTCATCTCTCGAAAAAACTTCGTTAGGTTCATGTTACTGCATTTTCCGCTCTCATGGATCATGCTGAGAGTGTCGTATGAAGCTAGGATGTTGCCACTTAAATCGGCAAGGAAACTTAAACTTTTTTTGAGAGCATATTTACTAAACTTGAAAAATTTGCGGGAAATTCTGAAAAAAAGGAGAGGTATACGCAAAGCATGCGCATCGCCCACGTAGTGCAAAGATATCTGCCCGCCCAGTTAACCGGATCTGAAATCTACATGCAATGTATTTCAGAAGGGTTGGCGAAAAGGGGACATAAAGTTACAGTGCTTACCTCAAACGCGTATGATTTAATATCTCTCAGGAATTCTGCTCAGGGTCATCTTTTACCGATAGGTATTAGTAAAGTTAACAACGTAAAAGTAGTTAGATTCAGAGTGCATTCCTATTTTAGCACAGCGGCAGGCATTTTACATAAGGTATTCCATGCTTCTCCTTTTGGGTCTAAAACGCTTGATGATGTACTTGCGACTATGGCGCTTGGTCCGATTATGCCGGGACTGTACTTCCATTTACTTGGAGAGGATTACGACTTAGTTCATGCTACTCCGCAACCCCTCGCCAACGTTTTAATAGCATGGTCAGCTGCGCAAAGGCATCACCTGCCATTTGTTTGCACACCTCAATTTCATTTCGAGTTGCCGTACTATTACAATGAAGCTTTCAAAACTCTTTTCCGTTGCTCGGATGCCATCATAGCGTGTACCAACATCGAGAGAAGGAAGATAATAGAGCTTGGCGTGCCCTCTTCAAAAATTTTTGTTGTGCCGAGAGGCATTGAACCCAAAGAATACGAGGTATCAAGCAACAGCTTTAGGAAGAGGTACCGTCTGGAAGACGCTTTAATAGTGCTTTATGCAGGTACCAAGGCTTACGATAAGGGGGCGATTCACGTGCTTAAAGCAATGGAGATCGTTCAAAGGCGTAGGAAAGATGTCGTTCTGGTTGCGATTGGTTTAAACACTTCAGAGTGGGGGGAGCATAAAAGAAAAGTGTCGAATGGGATAAATATCCTAGATCTAGGTTACGTTGATGAGCGAGAGAAGCGTGAAGCCTTTAGTGCCTGCGATATCTTCGTTATGCCCTCACGAGCTGATGCGTTCGGCATAGCTTATTTGGAGGCATGGGCGTGCGGAAAGCCTGTGATTGGAGCGGGAAGCGGGGCGACCCAGGAGGTCATAAGGGATGGCGTCGATGGATTCCTAGTACAGTTTGGCGACGTACCTGAATTAGCACGAAAAATTTTGCTCTTGCTGAAAGACGGGTGTTCCCGTGAAAAAATGGGTTTTAATGGGAGAAGTAAAGTATTATCTGGCTACACTTTGTCGAAAGTTGTCGAGAAAGTAGAATATATTTATGAAAGGGTGTCAGAGGCGCCAAGCGGATATAAGCTAAAGTGAACAAAATTAGGGCATTAATAACACAAATATTACGCATGAAGGAAAAATTATAGATATGAGGATTTGCGTGCGCGATATTGTAGAGAACATAAAATTAGCTCAAAAATGGCTAGTGGGGTTTTTGAGCATTCTACCAAAAAGCTCTGTCTCTCTACTCAAAAATGAAGAAATTAGATATCTACTCAAGAAAAAAGAGTTCAGGCATGCTTACAATTATGCTTATTTTCTCATTCTCTGGGGAATAAAAGACCCTTTCATAATCAGATTATTACATCGATTAGCGCCTTACCCCCCTTGCATTGAGGTCGAAGTCACTACGAGATGCAACTTAAAGTGCATAATGTGCGAGCATACCTATTGGAACGAAGAGAACAGAGATATGTCATTTGAAGAGTTTAAAATGATTATCGACCAGTTCCCTAACTTGAAGTGGATCGGTCTCGCTGGTATAGGTGAGAGCTTTCTTAATAAGGACTTCTTAAAGATGCTGGAGTATGTAAAATCAAAGCATGCGTACGTAGAATTATACGATACTTTTTACTTTATAGACGAAATAATTTCCAGAAAAATAATAGAGATGGGTGTGAAAATGACTTTGTTTGCGTCAATCGATGCGGCAACTAAAGAAACGTATGAAAAAATAAGGATTGGCTCTAACTTTGAGAGGGTTATAAACAATGTCAAGAATTTTATTCAACTGAAGGAGAAGAAGAATGCGTATTTTCCTAAGCTCGTATTTCATTTTGTAGTCTCGAAACTAAACCTCAAAGAAATACCCCAGTACCTTGAAATGATCCATTCCATAAGTGCGGGCGAAAATGTAAGCATCCAATTTACTAGATTACTCCACAATTTTGATGAAGTTAAAGATATTTTTACGGAGATACCGGAAGAAGTTGTGTTGGAGGCAGAGAGAAAATCGAGGGAATTAGGAATAAGAATTAGTTGGAATAAAGATGTTCCAAGGGTCAAACCACCCATTTCCCAATGTGTTGCTTGGATCATGCCTTTTATTTTTGTAACTGGACATGTGGTTCCTTGTTGCGCTTCGAACGAAGCGAATAGACGTGAATTTCAGAAGAAGCATAGTATGGGAAATATGTTTGCGGCGCCCTTCAGAGAAATATGGTACTCCGAGAAATATAGAAACTTTAGGCGGACAATACTAAAATGCGGAGTGCCTAAACAATGCAGAAATTGTAGCATTTTTGATATTGGGGATTAAATGATTTTTGTAAATCCAAATTCTAAAATAAATAGGAATATTCCAAATGTGGGACTGATGTATGTTGCCACGTATTACGGCGCTAAAGTAATAGATCAAAATACGATGCCTTACCCAAAGGACAGGTTCTTAAAGCATGAAACCGATGTTCTTGGCATATCCGTCAGATCACTAAATTATAACGAATCAATAAGGATAGCAGAGCTATACAGATCCAAGCATTCAGCTGCTAAAATCAAGTCAGTTTCGGGCTTTTTAAAAGTTCTATGTTCTTATCCTTACTTGGAATTTGATGATAAAATAGTTCATAACGAGCCGTTTTCAGACAGTATCCCCTTCCCTGCTTATGATTTGCTTGACTCATTTAGTTTATTTAGGGAAAATTGGCAAACTGGAAAATGGCGTTATGCTATTGTGACTAGTCGTGGATGTCCTTACCAATGCATTTACTGCGTAAGCAGGAACACGAAGTGGGAAGCAAGAAGTGCAGAAAACTGCTATGAAGAGTTAAAATTGGCCAAGAAGAAATGGGGAATAAAGTCCTTTGAAATCCTCGATGAATGCTTTAACTTTAATAAAGACAGAGTAATTGAGTTTTGTGAGTTAATCGAGCCACTGAAGCTTAATTGGTTCTGTACTAACGCCATCAGGGCAGATAGGTTCGATGAAGATATGGCGAAAGCTATGGCAGAATCGAGTTGTAAACTTATAGGTTTCGGAGTAGAAAGCGCAGTTCCGGACGTACTACGGGCTATTAGAAAAGGCGAAACTATAGAACAAATAGAGCAAGCAATAGACATCGCTAAAAAATACTTCGCAAACGTTAATGGATTCTTCATCATAGGGTTACCAAAATCAAGTTATGAAAAGGACCTCTATAGCCTTGCATGGGCTATGAAGAAAGGAATTAATGCCCATTTCAGTTACTACGTGCCCTTTGACTGTGGAGTCCAATTCAATAACTTATTTTATGGCGGAGAGGGTGCACATCCATTGTCAGATAATTATCCAAAGGAGCTACAGAGAAGGATATATGAATTAACGGAATGCATGAGGCCAAGCTTTGATAGAGATCCGCTTAAGAGGACATTAAATAGGATAAAATTGGTGTCAATATATGACAAGGACCATTTGCCCGCACACTTTATCGCCACCCTAAGGGAATTAGCAAGTATGCTTCGAGGTAAAGATGAAAAGTTGGATCAAGCTGAAGAATGAAATTGATCACTCCCTATGTGACGAACTACAAGAGAGTAGACATGCGCGTTTGTCTAATTACTAATTACTTGCCTAGCTACCATGCTATTTGGGGCGGGGCTGAACAAACCTGCTACAGATTAGCCCAATTTTTAACGGAAGAAGTGGGTCAAGTTATAGTTTTATCTAGTAAGCCCAAAAGCATGCCTAGAGAGAATTTCGATTTTTATTGTATCGCTACGACGGAAGACCTCTTTAAGAGAGCAGTAGTACGTGCTCGTTACCTCCTCTCCCTCTTTGACCCTATTTCCTTTTATCAGTCTTATAAACTCTTTAGGAAAATTAAACCTGATATAGCTCACTTTCATAAATGTGATCGTTTCTCACTTTCTATCATTAAAAGTGCAAAATTGTTAGGTATACCTACTCTATTTACCATATATGATTATTGGTGCATCTGTGCTAACACACTGTTGTATACTCGTGGAAAAGTTTGTACAGATTTTCATAATTTTCATTGTGCCAAATGTCTTAGTTTAGGAAAGCGCATGCGTGTACTACTTTGGTTAAGGAAGCGATGCCTTAAAGCTCTCCTAAAAAGTGTTGATGCCTTTATAGTTTTTTCGAATTCTTCTAAGCAAATTCTTGAATCTTATGGAATAAAAAGCGAGAAAATACACGTTATCCATCACTTCTTCCATTTAGTAGAAGAGAAAATTGAGGACGTGCAGGAGGATAGGATATTATTTGTTGGATGGTTAGAGGATAATAAGGGGATATTCACGATCATTGAAGCAATGCCATATATATTAAAGGAAGTGCCAACTGCTAAATTGATTATAGTAGGCTCTGGATCTAAGCAATACGAGGCTGAAAGACTCATCAAGAAACTTAAACTCGAAGAATATATCTCATTGGTAGGCAAGAAACCGTATGCTGAAACTGAAAAGTTAATTAAAAGAAGTAACGTAGTCGTTGTACCTGAACAATGGCCAAATATGTCTCCAGTTATAATAGCAGAAGCAATGGCATTCGGCAAGCCTGTGGTGGCAAGCATGATTGGAGGTATTCCAGAATTTATAAAAGATGGCTATAACGGATTCTTGACAAATCCCAAAGAACCGATCGGTTTTGCCGAGAAGATAATTCGGATACTTAAAGACAGGGACTTAGCACTAAGAATTGGTAAAAATGCGAGAATAAGCGCCAAGCAAATCTTCGACAAGGATAGGAACTTAGAAAAGCTACTACAAATTTACAATTCACTAGCTAAAAGATAGCGCGTCAACTGAGCATTAGAAGAAAAAATGAGCCATTCATGGATCAATTCCAAAGGATTAAAATGCCTGATTCTATGTGCTGGCAGAGGAAAAAGGCTATCTCCTCCAATAGAAAAGGCAAAGGTCATGCTTAAAATAGGGGATAAGCCTATCTTAAGCTATATCATAGATTATTGGAGGAAGTATACTAACGATTTTATTTTTGTAGTGGGTTATAGGAAGGAAGACGTAATTAATTACGTTAATCGGCTACCTATAAATTCCCAATTCGTTGAACAAAAAGAGCTTAAAGGCATCGGGCACGCCACACTATGCGCTGAAAGTCTGATCTCAGATCGCTTTATACTTGTGCTTGGAGATTGCATTTGTTCGGGAAGCTTTGATTTTCCAAGGAATCGGTATATGGAACAAGGAGTTGGCGTATGGGAAACGAGCGACGTTGAAGCCATTAAACAAAGCTACTCAGTGGAAGTCAGAAATAATTTGATACGTAGGGTAGTAGAGAAACCGAAAAGGATTATTAATAATTTATGTGGTATGGGATTTTACTTCTTCGATAAAAGGATATTTGATTTCTTAAAAATAACTAAACCATCTAAAATACGCAATGAGATAGAGATTACTGATGCTATACAAAATATGATCGATGCCGGAGAGAAAATATCCCCTGTTTTCTTTCATGGAGACTACATAAACATAACGTATCTTGATGACTTACAGAAGGCGGAAAATTTCCTCTTTAGAGAAAAATGAAACTGTTATTGGTAAATCCTTATTTTAAGGGGGGAGTGTACGCCCCCTCATTAGGTTTGGGCTTTATAGGAACTTATGTGAGGGATCACAGTGACTTTGAAGTTGAGTTAGTCGAACCAGCTCAACAGGGTCTTTTAAATGAAAGAGAAGTGCTTAATAAGGCTAAAAAGGCGGATATCGTTGGTTTGACATGTTACACGGAATCAAGGTTTCAATGTTTTGACTTTGCAAAAAAGGTGAAGTTAACAAATCCTAGCTGTAAATTAATAGTCGGTGGACCGCATGTTAATACGTTGGATGAGGCGACGTTACGGCATTACCCATTCATCGATGTGGTAGTAAGGGGAGAAGGTGAAGTGACTATGTTAGACATCGTGAAGAATAAGCCCCCCGAAAGAGATATTAGGTATAACATGGAGAAACGGTGAAAAAATTATAAGAAATCCCGATAGATCAGTGATAAAGAATATCGACAGCTTGTATTATGATTATTCACTAGCCCCCCATTTGAAAGGATGGAAGGACCTTGAAGTTCCACATAAACTAGAGAAAGTAAATCATTTGCCTATAATAGCCTCTAGAGGTTGTCCATTTCGGTGTACATTTTGTGCAGCTCATATGCAATGGGGAGGAGTTTGCAGAGCTCTAAGCCCAGAAGAATTAGTTAAAAGAATGGAATATTTGGTGGTTCATATAATGTAGGATACTTTCGATTTTATGATGCTCTATTTTTAGGAGGGAACCCTAGGAGAATACTAAAATTTTGTGATTTACTCGAAAAAAGTAAGTTGGATGTTAGCTTTAGAATCGATCTTAGAATAGGAACAACAAGAAATGTTTTAGAAAAATTGAGAAAAGTAGGATGCGATGTTGTGGGAATGGGTATAGAGAGCGGGTCCGATAAAGTGCTTAAAAGAATTAACAAGGGCATAACAAGGGAGCTGATAGATAAATCAATCAAAATATGCAGAGAACTTGGGTTCTGGATGATGCATGCATGCAAATTTTATACTGCAAGGATAGATTGCCATCTGCGAATTTCTATAAAAATGAGGTAAAACGGGCTATTCAACATGCAACATACTTCCTCCATAATATTCATAATCCAAGTGCAGTAATCGAACGATGTGGATTAGTCAAAGGTATGTATGTCCTATTTCTATCTATTATAATGAATATGTTAGGGTGGAGGATAAGCGCACTTCTATTTCCATATGGCTTTTCCATATGGAGGAGGGATTAGTACGGCAAAGGTAGCTTTAATTCAACCCGGCAAGGATCAAAGGTTCGCGATAACCGAACCATTAAGTCTCGGCTTCATAGCGAGTTACCTAGAAAAGCGTTGTATTGAAGTTAGAATTATAGATGAATTGGCTGGTCAAGATATAAAAGCTTCCCTCAGCGCATATAACCCAGATATAGTTGGCGTAACAGCAACAACACCTGTTGTTCTTGATGCGTATAGAATAGCTGGCCTGTGCCGTGAAATGGGAATTCCAACAGTAATGGGGGGAGTACACGCAAGCGTATTGCCACATGAGGCGTTACAATATGTGGATATAGTTGTTGTAGGAGAAGGTGAAAAGGCGATGCTTGATATCGTTAAAGACGGCAAAAAATCAGGTATTGTTTCCGGTCAATACATTAAAAATCTAGATGAAATTCCTCCTCCTGCTAGACATCTCATGGACATGGACTTTTACGTGCGAACGAAGGATAGACTTCAGGGCACGTTCCTTTACTTTGTTCCGCCTCACACGAAAACAGCCTCAATTTTGACAAGCAGAGGATGTCCCCATGCATGTATATTTTGTCATAACACTTGGCGAGGCATTCCATATAGATTTAATAGCGCTGAAAGGGTCATATCAGAAATTAAAGAACTCATAGAGATATATGGTATTGAGGCGCTATTTTTCGTTGAGGACGATTTTTTCGTGAACAAACCAAGGCTCAGAAAGATCTGCAATATGATGAAACAGAACAAGTTTGACCTCATATGGGGTGCTAATGCAAGAGTGGACAGTATCTCCCTAGAGAGTCTCCAACTAGTTAAAAAGGCTGGTTGCCGTCAAGTCACCTTCGGTTTTGAGAGCGGCTCCCAGAGGATATTGGATATTCTGAATAAGGGGACAACCGTTGAGCAGAATAGAAAAGCAATTAAGCTCTGTAAAAAAGTAGGCCTCCTCATAAATGGGACATTTATTATCGGCAATCCCACGGAAACAATTGAAGATATTAAAGCAACTCAACGATTCATAAAAGATAATAAGATTGATAGTGTGGGATTATGTATAGCTACTCCCTATCCTGGCACTAAGCTCTGGCAATGGTGTGAAGAACGCGGACTTATACCCAAATCATTCAATTGGTCTGATTTCCTCTTTGATAAAATATCGATACCTGCTTGTGATACGATCCCGCCGGAAGAAATAGAGAAATTATATCAGGAAACATGCGAGATAGCTTCCAAGACTGGCTCTATATTATTTTCGTGGCTCAAGGAGACTATTAAGAGGAATCCTACCAGAGCAATGATTCGGGCAATAAAACATCCAATGAAGCTATTGAATATTTTGAGAAAGGTAAAAATAGGTTACTGAGCTTAATTCATTCGATTTTATTAATGGTGGGAAAGCTTGAACAGGATTTTGAGTGTTACGAATGGTGCGCTGGCAAAGGAAGTCCATGTGCTCAACTCATGTACTAGTTATTAGCCAGTAAGAGAGCATTATGTCGAAGATTTTAGCGACTGTCACATATACTTATGATTCAAGAGGAATAGGATTCGTTAAATATCATAGTAAATTGCGGGTTAGAGCCATTGCGGAGCATTTTATTAATATAGATCGCACCCAGCCACTTCGCGCGGAATTTGTTTGCTTAAGAGGAAGAAAAATGCTTCCTAGCTTTTTCGGGCTAGAAACTTCGCTTGGAATATTATCATGGGCATACCATGGCATTTTGCAATGGACGTATTTAGAGGGGCTAGAGAAATACATAATGGATGCAGATTACATATTTACCGTTGAGACATACTCTTTCCTTAGCCGTCAATGTGCAAACATTGCTAATAGGTTTAAGAAGTCTCTTGTCATATCCGTTTTTGAGACCATACCCAATATCATTTATCACAAGCTTCCTCCATATATTCAGAACACAAAAGTAGTCGTGGAAAAAACTGACTTATTCAGAGCATATACTAATCGAGCAAAGAGTTACCTAATGTCGCTTTCAGTACCAGAAGAGAAAATTAAGGTTATATACGATGGTTTAAATCTAAATAAGTTCTACCCTCGCAAAGAACCTTTTCAAAGGTTTGTTCCAAGAATACTTTTTGTTGGAAACTTGATTCCGCAAAAGGGTGTTAAAAAGTTGCTGGAAGCCTTCTCCCTTTTATGCAAAAACGATGTGAAAGCGGAGCTTTGGATCTGTGGAGGAGGAAAGCTGGAGCCGATGGTTAGAGAGTATGCAAGGAAGTACCCTATTAAACACCTTTGCTTCGTTGAACATGATAAGATCCCTGACGTTTACAGGCAGTGCGATATATTTTGTTTGCCTAGCCACGACCTGAGTATTTTCGGGGTAAAGGTATGGGAGGAGCAGTTTGGGATGGCATTGGTGGAGGCCATGGCCTCAGGGCTACCTATCGTGACAACGAACAGTGGCGCCATACCTGAAGTTGTCGGCTCAGAGAACGTAGTTGTGCCTCAAGGCTCCGTTAAGGAACTGTACCTTGCTCTGGGAGATCTAATAGAAGACGTGAAAAAGCGACGTCAAATAGGCGTGAGCAACAGGAAGAGGGCTTTAGAGCTTTTTGATGCGAGGAAGAACTGTGAGAGGCTTGAGAAGGAAATTTTGAGCTTAGATAGTAAGTAAAAGAATGGTAAAGATGAAGCTCCCTGGTTACCCGCCATTCAAGTTTTTGAAGGAACATCCACTATGATTATGGCATTTCATACCTCCCCCCTCCCTAGGAGCGCGCGCGATGTTGAACGTTGAGGAGAGGATTCTGGATTACGTGGGGCGGTGCTACGGTGAAAGGGGACAAGTACCATCAGTTAGGGAGATATTGGATGACATGAACGTTTCTAGGTACAGGTTTTACTTGATCTTCCCCAACGGGATAGGTGGCGTGTGCAACGCTCTTGGGCTCCCGATCCCTATGGATGGGATGAGGCGCACGAGGAGCGCCTCAGATGCTAGGCGTGCCAAGGAGAGGAAGGATTTGAGTGAGAAGTACGGGGACTTGCATCTG
>JASEFT010000044.1:8040-10826 GCA_030018475.1 Candidatus Thermoplasmatota archaeon | reverse complement strand
AAAAAGCCAGTAATATTTGTTGATGGAGGAGGTGTTAAGTTGACAGTCTCCTCTCGAGTTTTAGCTACTTGCAGTTATTCTAAGGTAGGCATCCAATACTTGCACAAGTCCATACCCATAGCTATTATCATGTGGAATATTTTGCTCGTCAAGCTTTTCAGCGCTATCTGCTAATACCTGCTTAAAATAACGTATTGCTGTTGAGTTGTTTGTCTGCTCATGCTGATATTGTGGCAAAGCATCCAGAATGAGAGCGAGCACTCCAGCTACGAAAGGCGCTGACTGAGAAGTCCCATTACAATAAGCGTACCACTCGCCCCAAGTTGATAGAATTTCTACCCCAGGCGCTACGAGCTCGGGCTTCTTGTTGGGATTATCTCTTTTAAAATTGAATGCACGATTACCGTCCTGGCTAAAATCTGCAATTTTTTTATTGCTGTCTATTGCACCAACAGAAATTACTAGCTCGACAGTTCCTGGAGTTGCTATATCCGGCTCTTTAGGATTATTACCAGCAGCTGCAACTACGAAAACACCTCTATCAAGAGCTTTTTGACAAGCTCTTTCAGAAGCGCTACTAAGTTTTGGAAGGTCCTTACCACCTAGAGAGAGACATATTACATCTGCACCGTCAGTTAAATTGCCATCCCCATCAGGATCTATACAAAATTCAATTGCATTTGCTACAATACCATCGTCGCCGCTACCGTCGCCTTTAAGCGACTTCACAATAATAAATTTTGCTTGATGAGCTATTCCTTTTATTTTGCCGTTAGCTGCTAAAATACCCGCAATATGAGTGCCATGCCCATTATCGTCGTAAGGCTGTTCTTTGCCATTTACAAAATCGCGCCATGCAACAAGATTCATAGATTTTAAATCATCATGCTGTAAATTGATACCAGTATCTATAATCGCTATTGTCACATTAGCGCCCCAATATCCTAACAAATTCATTTGCACTATCTCAGTGCATTCGAAGGCCCATTCTGAACGCGATAATTGCGAAGCTGATAGATATTTTAGCAATAGTTTTGCAGACAGTATACAGGCGATTACAACCAGCACAATTATTATTATAGACAAAACAATATCAAGTTTTCTGCCTGCCCTTTCATTGCTTTCCATTTTAGAACGATCATAATTTTCAATGATAATAATTATAACGATGCTGCGCTGATAAAGCTGTTGAGAAAATTGCCCTATTACAGAGTGAAAGGGAGCAATGAAAATTTTTGCTGAGGACTCTTTCCAAATGAATCAGGCCATGATTTTTAAGTAGGTAGCGCGCTCCTTGAAGCGCTAGAGAGAGCCCCGCCTACTTAGAAAGTTTTAACTTTCCATACACCCCACCTATGTGCTAATTTTTGCAAACTTGTGGCAATTAAAGAAGAAACACTTTCGCAACAGCAATTCCGTAAATTACAAAAGCAATTCCTACAAGTAAATCTCGCCACGAAATTTTTGTTCGCCCCTCAAACATTTGCTTTCACCTTACTTTCAAACCATTTTATTATATCATCCCGCTTCGTAGAGCCTATCCCGAAATACTCAGGAAACAGTTTTGAAGTATTGAGAATTTTAGTTCTGCCTTCGCTACGAGCTCTTATCATACCAAGCTCTTCAAGCTCCTTCACATGCTCGTAAACCTTACTACCTATTAACCTTGAAAGCTCTACCTGCTTTACAGGCTGATGATAGGCAATAAGTGCCAGTGTTTTGAGTAAGTGCTCCGGTATCTCTTTAGGAGCTATTTTTGCAACTTCGTCTGCAAACTCTAACTTCACCTGCATTGCGTATTTTTCGCCTGCCTTAGAAATTTCAATAGCTCTTTGTGATTGAGCATATTCTAAGCTCAGTTTTTCTAGTGCTGAAGTAATAGCATTCTCATCGCAGTTCGTGAGCTCTTTCAGCTCTCGCATGCTCACTGCTCTTCCTGCAGAGAATAATATTGCCTCTACAATCCTTTCAAGCTCTTTCATTTTAAGTCAGCCTCTTCACGTAAATTTCGCCGTACGGGAATTTATTCTGCCATACTTTGAGCTTATACTGGGCAGCTAGATACAGTACCGATATAATGCCAGTAATATATTCTTCTTTATTGCCGTTACAAATTGTTCGTAATGATATAGGCTCTAACGTATTTAACTCGCAAATTTTAGTCCATAACTTACGAGCATCGCTTTCAAGCTCTTCTTTAACTAATTTTTCATCCAGCGTTACCAAAGCATCTTTTAAAGACTTTTGTATGTACTGCTCTCTAGCCTGCGTTCTAAGCTCTCTGGCACTCACATATTTTTTAGCATTTTCAAACGCAGTTACAAGCTCAATAAGAGTTACTCGTCTGGCTCCTTTACGACGGATCCTTTCGCTAAGCTGAATAGCGCCAGTAAGTATTGCATTTGTGCAATCATAATTTTCATTAATAGCCCATTCTGGTATAACATCCCATGGGAAAAGCTCTTCTTGAACTTGCTTTGGAGTGGCGCTCTCAAGCAAGCTATCTGCTTGTAGTCTTAAAATATTCCATGCTAGTAATATAAGATAGCCTGCCGTAATTAGATCAGACTCCTGCTCTTTCCTAACTTTTTTCATATACAAACTTGCAAATTTTGTTAAATCAACATCCCAGGGATTTAGCTTCTCATCTATTACAAGCTCAAAAATCAAAATAATTTCTCTATCGACAGGGCTTTTAATTGCGCTCCATGCTCTGTCTGTTTGCACCCTTAAATTATTTACTAGCTCAATATAGCGATCCAACTTTTCGCCATTATCGCTTACAG
>JASEFT010000044.1:5213-8029 GCA_030018475.1 Candidatus Thermoplasmatota archaeon | reverse complement strand
AGCAGGTGCTCTAGAACTGCTGTGCTTTCCATTTTAAGCCTCACCATAAGCAATATCTTTACTTATTGTTCCGTCTTCGCCAACTGCTTCTAAATTCACGTTCCCTATAATTTTAGAAATTTCGCCGTCGGCTTTCACCACACCGTACAAATGGTCCGCTTCTTTAAGTAAAATTTTACGTAACGAAATAATAATAAATTGCGCTTTCTTAGAATTGTTTTTAATAAGATTCGCTACAAGCTCGCTGTTAAAAGCATCTAGATGCATATCAATTTCGTCAAGTACATAGAAAGGAGATGGAGAATAGTTTTGAATTGCGAATATAAATGCAAGTGCTGTAAGACTCTTTTCGGCGCCTGAAAGAGAGCTTAACTTCCTTTTCTTGCCTTTTTGCTTTACGCTAATGCTGAGTCCCCCTTCAAAAATATTGTCTTGATTTTCAATTACAAGTTCTCCTTCGTTACCACCTGAGAGCTCTTTGTAAATAGCTTTGAAGTTTTTATTTACGCCTTCAAAAACCTTCATAAAATTAATATTCTTTTTTGCATTAAGTTCTTCCATAACTTTAATAAGCTCTTCCTTTTGCGCAATTAACTGCTTTATCTCACTCTCAATATTTTCCTTCCTTTTACTCTCTCCTTCGTATTCTTCAAGTGCTTTCATATTTACAGGCTCTAGAATGCGCATTCTATCTTCACATTCTTGTATTCTAGTTTTTAGCTCCTCTACAGATGGTATTTTCTCGTTTTCTTTGCCTTTAATATAAGGCTCATAACTATGTAGCTCTACAATAACATCTGCAAGTTTTTCCTCAATACCAGGAAGTCTTAGCTCGCAGCTGGAATACAAGTCCTTACAAGTGTTGATCTCATTGTTGCAATTCTCAATATCTTTTGTAAGCTCTATAATGCGCTTGTTAATAATTTCTCGTTTCTCGTTCAGCTCTTTTAACTCAGCGCTTCTACTTTGTTCTACTTTCAGTATTGCGTTAAGCTCGTCGTTGTAGCGATTAGCTTCTTTAGTTAGAAATTCTATTTTGGCACTCTTTTCGGTTTCTTCTTTATTAATATTTTCCAATCTTGTTTCAAGCTCTTGTTTGCGTTGCTGCATAAGAGCTAGCTGAGTACCAATAGTCTGGATGTTGGCCTCTAAAGCTCTTAATTGCTCTGAAAGATTTTCTCTGATTTCTTGAAGCTCTTTAGATTTCGTTGCCAATTGCTGTGGAGTGGCTGAAAAAAGAGCTTTTGCTAACTCATCTTTCTTACGCTCTAACTCTAAAACCCTCCGCTTGTCAGCAGTAATACTATCTGCAATTTCAGCTAATTTGTTTTTTTCATTGTTTAGTTTTTCTAAAAGTTTTGATTCTAAATTTTTAAGCCCTGATAATTTCACTGAGTATTCCTTAGATTTAGTCCCTAAAATGCTTAGCTTACCAATGCTCAGCTCCCTTTTATTTGCAATACTTTTAAGCTCGTTTTCTATACTGTTAAGTTCTGCTTTAACGTAACTTAGTTCTGAACTTAGCTTCTCCTGCTGCTGCAGCTTTTCCCTTAACTCTTTACCGACTTTATCGTAGTCAGTTTCGCCAGCTCCAAATTTAACTGTTTTTTCTAGGCTGCCACCTGTTATAGCGCCACCGGGTTCTAGGAGCTCGTTGGTTAAAGTTACGAGTCTTACCCCACCCATATGCCTTCTTGCGGATTCCATATCTTTCATTACTATAGTGCTTCCAAACACATACCAGAATGCATTTCTGTATTTCTCGTCAAATTTTAAAAGATCTACTGCGAAGCCTACAGCATTAGCATCTTTTACTACAAGCAAAGCTTTACCTGCAGGATTGCCTTTGAGCAGTTTGTTTAAAGGTAAAAAAGTAGCTCTTCCCAGCTTTTTACTCTTTAAATAATTTATAGCTTTAGTAGCATTTTCATCGTTATCTACAACAATTGATTGCAATCTACCGCCAGCAGCTATTGCAAGAGCTTGCTCGTATTCTTTACTAGTACTACCTAGCTCGCCAACGGTACCGTGAATTCCTTTGAGTTCGCCCCTATCTCTGGCTTCTAGAATTGCAGTTACAGCGGTTGTATAGCCTTTATGGATAGCCTCCTCAGCCGAAAGCTCTGCTTTTAACTGCGAATAATAATTCTGTAATTTCACTATTTTGGGCTCCAGCACTTTAAGCTCGCCGTACAATTTATCTGCTCTTTCTGTGAGTTCTGAGAATTTAGTGTTAAGCTCTTGCTCACTTCGCTCGTAGCCTCTCAGCTCTTTACGAAGCTCTTTTATAAGCTCGCTGTTATTGCGAAGCTCTAACTCGTAAATACTAATATTTTCTTTGTGCTGAGCACATTCACTGCTGAGCCTTTCAATAACGTCACTACAAATCTCTCGAGCTGCTCTGCTTTTTTTCAGCACTTCTTGCACATTCTCATATTCTTTTTTGAGCTCTACAAGCTCTTCCTGTATGGCTCTTGTAGTAGAGTCTGATTTAGCAATAAGCTCTTGGGTCTTTTTATAATCTTCCTCTAGCTCTTGAGCTTGTCTCCTGCTCCCTTCGAGCTCCTTCTCCAATCTTCGCTTCTCTTTCTCTAGTTTCGCAATTTCTTTATCGTTAGCACCAATCTCATAAGCTACTAAAGATTTCTCCTCTTTGAGCTTTTCAATTGCGTCTTTGCAATACTTTACACCCTCAGTAACCTTCACAAGCTCTTCCCTTAATTTGATAATTTTTTCGCTTAGCTCTTTAAGCTCCTCGCCACCGTATTCTGCAATTTTACTTTCAAGCTCAGCAAGTTTATCATTTTCAATTTCAA
>JASEFT010000044.1:3555-5157 GCA_030018475.1 Candidatus Thermoplasmatota archaeon | reverse complement strand
CTTTCCATCTCTTCTTTTGTTCTTTTGATCTCTCCTTCGTAACTTCGTCGCTTCTTAATACCCATCTGATACTTTCTGAGCATTAGCTCATTCTTTAAATTCCTATATTCTAATGCTCTTTTACTTTCGTGCTCTAATTGAGCGAGTCTGGAATTTAGCTCCTCTAATATTATTTGAATCTTCTCTAAATTTGTATCTATAGCGACTTTTTCATTTTCTGATTTCTGAATATCGCTATCGAATTTAGTTATTCCTGCGATAGAATCAAGTATTTTCCTTCGCTCGACGCTACTCATACTGATAATTAAGTTGACGTCGCCTTGCTGAATTATATTATAGCCCTCGCCTGAAATATTAGCGTAAGCTAGTAAATTCTCGAACTCTGTGAGTGAAGATGCTCTACCATTAATATAGAAATAGGAATAGTAATTTTGCGTCTCGTGACTGTTTGAGTATTTTACTAATCTAGTTAAAACAACCCCGGTGTCAAGTGGTAGTACTCTATCTAGATTATCAAACACAAGCGATACTTTACAAAAATCACAAGGTTGTTTTGAGGCTCCGCCATCAAAAATAAGGTCTGTAAGTTTCCCGGCTCTTATCACCTTAGAGCTTTTAGGTCCTAGCACGAAAAGCACTGCATCTAAAATATTACTTTTACCAGAGCCGTTAGGACCAGTAATTCCAGTGAACCCGGGAAGTAGCGGAATACGCAACCTCTTGCCAAAGGATTTGAAGTTTTCCAAATAAATTTCTTTTAAATACATATTTGTTAATACCTCATAAAAAGATAATCTCCGCTAGCTCTCCCCTGAAAAAACAAGATTATGATTACGAGAGCTTCGTATATTCCCATCCCAGTTGTTAATAATGTGCCTTACTCGTATTTAAAGATTTCTATGCTAGGGTAATTTTTATTTGCCACAAGTCGTTCTATCTGCTAATGAAAGAGGAGGAGATGAATTATGAGTTGAGAAGAGCGAAGCTAGTCAAGCATCTAATACGTTGGGGCTATTTGAAAACACCTGAAATAATAGAGGCTATCTCTGTCGTGCCTAGACATTTATTCGTTCCTGAAAGAGTTAGAGCTCAGGCTTATGAAGATTATCCTTTAGAAATAGGACTCGGCCAAACTATTTCTGCACCTCATATGGTGGCAATTATGCTCGAAAGTTTAGAGCTAAGGAAAGGTCATAAAGTTCTTGAGATAGGCACTGGGCTTGGCTATCATTCAGCAGTAGCATCTGTGGTTGTAGGTGAAAAGGGTAAAATCTACACAGTTGAAAGATACTCAGAGCTTGCAGAGCAGGCAAGTAAAAATCTTGAAATTGCAGGAATAAAAAATGTTGAAGTGGTTGTTGGTGACGGCTCTAGAGGACTGGAGCAATTCGCGCCATACGATAGAATATTCGCCACTTGCGGGGCACCTAAAATACCTTCACCATTAATTGAGCAACTCAAAGAAAACAGTAAATTATTATTGCCTATAGGCAGTAGATATATGCAGGACTTAATTTTAGTTGAAAAAATAAACAATAAAATAAAGACTACAAATTTAGGCGGCTGCATGTTCGTTCCTATGATAGGGGAGTATGGATATAG
>JASEFT010000044.1:0-3522 GCA_030018475.1 Candidatus Thermoplasmatota archaeon | reverse complement strand
TAAAACTTTTTACTTGCTAACTCCTTTCATAGCATTATGAAACATTTTATCAAAGCCAATCGCGGCAAAAAGCTGCAATGCAAGAGCTGGCGCACAGAAGGCATTTTGAGAATGCTACAGAATAATTTAGAGAACGCAGAAATTCCTGAGAAGTTAATAATTTATGGCGGTGCTGGCAAAGCAGCGCGAAACTGGGATTGCTACTGGAAGATCGTAGAAATGTTGAAAGAGCTTGAAGAGAACGAGACTTTAATTGTGCAGTCGGGCAAGCCTGTAGCTGTATTTAAAACTCACAAACTAGCGCCTAGAGTGCTTATTGCTAACGCTCACTTAGTGCCAAAATGGAGCACTTGGGAAAAGTTCTATGAGCTCGAAGCGCTCGGCTTAACAATGTACGGGCAAATGACCGCTGGCGGTTGGTGCTATATAGGTACTCAAGGTATAATTCAAGGCACTTACGAAACATTTGCAGCTTGTGCAAGAGCCCATTTCAAAGGCTCTTTGCTGGGTAAATTGTGCCTGACAGGCGGGCTTGGTGGAATGGGTGGCGCCCAGCCCTTAGCTATTACAATGAATGGAGGTGTTGCACTGGTTGTAGAAGTTGACAGAAGTAGAGCAAAGAAAAGGTTGGCTGCAAAATTTTGCGACGAGATTGTCGAGGAGCTAAGTGAAGCACTTGAAATTGTGAGGAATGCTAAAGCCGAAAAGAAGCCTCTATCAATAGGTCTTATAGGTAATTGCGCTGATGTGCACCCAGAGCTTCTAGCTAAAGATATAGTGCCTGATGTCGTCACAGATCAGACTAGCGCTCACGACGCACTTAACGGCTACGTACCCAAAGGCTATTGGGGCGATAATTTAAAAGAGGCTTTTGAGCTCAGAGCTAATGACCCTAAAGAATATATAAAAAAAGCTATGGAAAGCATGGCTTTGCACTGCAAAACAATAATTAAATTTAAAGAAAGAGGGGCAATAGCTTTTGACTACGGCAATAATTTAAGAGGACAAGCTTTTGAAGCAGGCTTAAAAGATGCTTTTTCTTACCCAGGGTTCGTTAGCGCATATATTAGACCTATGTTCTGCCAAGGTAGAGGACCTTTTAGATGGGTTGCATTATCGGGCGAGAAACAAGATATCATA
This sequence comes from Candidatus Thermoplasmatota archaeon, assembly GCA_030018475.1. Classification (NCBI taxonomy): domain Archaea; kingdom Methanobacteriati; phylum Thermoplasmatota; species Thermoplasmatota archaeon. Next base: position 2,382 of record JASEFT010000044.1, on the reverse strand, counting down.
GAAACAGATAAAGTTGTTATTAAAGAGTTTAGGGATAATAAGCAGCTTGTTAATTGGATTAAGTTAGCGGAAGCTAAAGTACCTTTTGAAGGCTTACCTTCAAGAGTATGCTGGCTAGGCTATGGCGAAAGAGCTAGATTTGGTAAAATTATCAATGAGATGGTTAAGAATGGTAAGCTAGAAGCGCCGATAGCTATAGGAAGAGACCATTTAGATTGTGGCTCCGTGGCTTCGCCTACTCGTGAAACAGAAGGTATGCTTGACAAAAGCGATGCAATTGCAGATTGGCCTCTGCTTAATGCTATGCTCAACGTAGCCTGCGGCGCTGATTTAGTTGCTCTGCATAACGGTGGCGGCGTAGGTATAGGCTATAGTACTCATGCAGGTATGATAGTGATTGCAGATGGCAGCAAAGAAAGCGATGAAAAACTAGAAAGAGTTTTAACTTGCGATCCTGGAATAGGTATTGTAAGGCATGCAGACGCAGGCTATGAAGAAGCAATAAAATTTGCAAAAGCTAAGAAAATTAAAATGCCGATGAGTGAGTGACATGCAGGAGAGGATTAAGATTGCCGAGTAGGTTGGGGCTAGGCTAGGAGCTACGTGATACTTCCGTAACTTACATCACATTTACTATTATTTCCAATAGTTGAATGAAGACGAGGAAAAGGATAAAAGGTTATAATTCTATATGCACAAAGGAAAAAAATGAAACCAGTAATCATAGACGGCGAAACACTGAGTATAGAAGATGTTGTTGAAGTTGCAAGAAACTACGCGCGAGTAAAACTTTCTGAGAGGGCAAAGTTAAAAATAACAAAAGCAAGAAAGCTAATAGATAAAGTTGTTAAGGAAGGAAAAGCAGCATACGGTATAAAAACAGGTTTTGGAGAGCTCTGTACCATTGCCATACCGCAGAAAGATGTGCTTCAGTTACAAAAAAATTTAATAATGAGTCATGCAAGTGGGGTAGGCAATTTATTGCCTGAAAATGTTGTAAGGGCTATCATTTTAATCAGGGCGAATACTCTAGCAAAGGGCTGTTCAGGTGTGCGCTTAGAGCTTGTGGAAATGCTGATTGAATTGCTTAATAAAAAGCTCGTTCCCTGTATTTACGAAAAGGGCTCCGTAGGCGCTAGCGGAGACTTGGCGCCTTTAGCTCACTTAGCACTAACTATTATTGGTGAAGGGGATTGCTTATTTAACGGTAGGAAAATTAGCGCACGAGAGGCATTGCAAAGGGCAGGATTAAAGAAGCTAGAGCTTCAAGCCAAAGAAGGACTTGCTTTAATTAACGGTACCAGCGTAATGACTGCTATTGCAGTGCTTGCTGTCTATGATGCAGAGAACATACTCAAGCACTCTCAAGTTGCTTCTGCTATCTCGCTCGAAGCGTTAAAAGGCACTGATAGAACTTTTGATGATAGAATAATGAGAGCGAGACCGCACAGAGGGCAAATTGAAATTGCAAATAACTTAAGAAAGTTGCTGGCTAAAAGCGAAGTAATAATATCGCATAGAGAGTGCGAAAGAGTACAAGACCCATATACTATAAGATGCATACCGCAAGTGCTTGGTGCAAGCAAAGATGTTTTGGATTGGGTAAGAAAAATTACTGAGACAGAGATAAATTCTGCAACTGATAATCCTCTTGTTTTTGGAAACGAGCTCTTACCCTCAGGAAATTTTCATGGCGAGCATATAGCAATTGCAATGGATTCTTTATCAATTGCACTCGCAGAAATAGGCAGTTTTGCAGAGCGCAGAATTGCAAGGTTACTTGATACTAAACTTAGCGGCTTGCCCCCTTTTCTTACTGACAAAAGCGGGCTCAACTCAGGGTTGATGGCTCTGCAATATACAGCTGCAGCATTAGCAAGCGAGAATAAATGCTTAGCACATCCTGCAAGCGTTGATTCCATACCAACTTCTGCAAATCAAGAAGATCACGTGAGTATGGGTACCATCAGTGCAAGGAAGGCGTTAGAAATACTAAGAAATGTAGAGTACATAGTTGCAATCGAGTTTCTCTGCGCGGCGCAGGGCTTGGAATTTAATAGACCATTAAAAGCAGGCATTGGCGTAGAGGAAGCTTATAAAGTGATAAGAAAGAACGTGAAAAAATTGGGTAATGATAGAGTAATGCATAAGGATATTGAGAAAATCGTGAGCTTAATTGAAGAGAGAGAAATTTTAAAAGCTGTAGAGAGACCTGTCGGCAAGTTAGAGTAAATCACTTCAGATATACTAGCAGTAGACCATTATCCCAGTACTTGGGATGGCGAGGCACATAGACATTGGGATGAGCTAAATGAGCTTATTAATATAACAAGTAAAGCCCACCCACCTACACCCCTAGATTAGGTGGTAGCACAGGTTCTA
>JASEFT010000043.1 GCA_030018475.1 Candidatus Thermoplasmatota archaeon | reverse complement strand
GATACAGAAGCATACCCAGTGCTCTTTGTTCGTTTGTTTTCCGCTTACGCGAAAAGATTTTATTCTTCTCAATCCATTCTACTATTCTGGAAATCAATCCCATCCCTCCTAGCTAAACTAGGCTTGAGAGGTGATGGGATTGTCAAAATTTAACCCTTAAGTTGACACTCTCGAACCAAAGATACACAAAGTTAATTAATTAGCTTAGATATTACTTAAACTCTGCAGAGAGTCTAGGTCTTTAAGGGAGAGGAAATAATCATGAGAGTTGCAATGCTCGGCTGGGAGCTACCGCCGCGGAGAAGCGGAGGGTTAGGTACACATTGCTATGAACTTATAAAGCGCTTAGTAAAGAAAGGTGTAGTAGTAGATTTTTACATGCCTAAAGTAGATTATAGAGTAGAGGAAAGCGGTGCCAATCTGATATTTGTAGATTATGCTGCTGTCAAGCCTTATGGTAGCGAGACGCAAAATTATTTTGAAAATGTAGCTGCTTACAATAGAAAATGCGTAGAATCTGTTATAGAGCGGAACTCAAAAGCTCAATACAATTTAATTCACTGCCATGACTGGCTCACTGCACTTGCAGGCGTTGAGCTAAAGCGTAAGCTGAAAAAGCAGTTTGTACTTACAATCCATTCTACAGAATATGATAGAACTGCAAATCTATTTCCTTGGGATAAAATTGTGGAAATTGAAAGATTAGGTGTAGGCAATGCAGATCGTATTATAACAGTAAGTAAAAGAACTAAAGCTCAGCTTGTTGATAAATACAATGCAAACCCTGCTAAAATAAAAGTTATTTATAACGCAATAGACGCTACAAGATTCAGAAGGGCTAAAGCTGAGAAGGGGCTAGAGCGTATTGTAATGTATTTCGGTAGATTAACAGTTCAGAAAGGACCTGACTTCTTTCTCAGAGCTGCTAAAAAAGTATTAGCGTTAGAAAGTAATGTAAGATTTGTAGTTGCAGGTGGCGGTGAAATGCTCCGACAGCTTGTTGAACTCACTGTTCAACTTGGTATCTATGATAAAGTTACTTTTACAGGCTATGTAGCAGATGAGAATATTCCAGAACTTTATGCATTAGCAGATGTCTTTGTACTGCCAAGCGTTTCAGAGCCTTTTGGAATAGCGCCACTCGAGGCCATGGCTAGTGGAGTGCCTATAATAATCTCTAAGACAAGTGGCGTGAGCGAGCTTGTAAGAAGCTGCTTGCTTGTAGACTTCTGGGATGTAGACGAAATGGCAAATAAGATAATAGCAGTTCTAAGATATGATGCTCTAAGCAGAACATTGCGCGAAGAGGAGTTAAGAGAAATAACTGAGCGTAGATTTAGCTGGGAGAACGCAGCTGAAGAAACAATCAAACTTTATCATGAGCTAAAATGAAGATATGTTTCTATTTCCAAGTGCATCAGCCTAAAAGATTAAAAAGGCTTACAATACTGGACTTCAAAAAGAGTAATAATTTAGAAGATCTGTATTTTGATAACGCTAAAAACAGAGCTATATTAGAGAGAGTTGCTAAAAAATGCTATCTTCAGACTAATAAGTTAATGCTCCAGCTGATTAAAGAGCACAATTTCAAATTTTCACTCTCGCTTACAGGTGTTTTCATAGAGCAGTGCAAAGAACTTGGGATAATTGATTGCTTTAAAGAACTTGCAGATACAGGTAATGTAGAGTTTTTAAACGAAACTTATTATCATTCACTTGCAAGTTTATATGAAAACAAAGAAGAATTTATAGAGCAGATAAAACTGCATAGAGAACTGATAAAGAAAGAATTTAATTACAAAGGCAAAGTCTTCAGGAATACAGAGCTTATTTATAGTAACGAAATTGCAAAAATAGCTGAAGATTTGGGCTATAAAGCAATTCTAGCTGAGGGCATAAATTTGGATTGGCGCTCGCCAAATTATGTTTACAAGCCGCCGAACTGCAGAATCAAAACACTTCTGAGAAATTATCTGCTGAGCGACGATATCTCATTTAGATTCTCTGCCTATAAATGGGAGCATTATCCACTTACTGCAGATAAATACGCTGAGTGGCTCTCTAAATGCCAGGGCGAAGTTTTAAATATTTTCATGGATTACGAAACTTTTGGTGAGCATCAATGGCAAGAGACTGGCATATTCGAATTTCTAAAATATCTTCCTATAGCGCTGAAAAAATATCCTCATTTAGAATGTACAACTTTAAGCGAGGCTTCACAGCTACAAGCAGTTGGAGACTATGATTGCCCTAATATTACTTCGTGGGCAGACTTAGAGAGAGATACTTCTGCATGGCTTGGTAACGAAATGCAAAAAGCCTGCTTTAATGCATTGAAAAACTTGGAGAGTTTAGTAAAGCATAAAAAAGATAGAAAATTATTGCATATATGGCGCTGCTTACAAACAACTGACCATCTCTATTACATTTCTACTAAAAGGTTTGGCGATGAAGAAGTGCATAAATATTTTGCTGAGCATCAAAATCCATACGATGCATTTATAAACTACATGAATATTATACAACATTTGGGATTAAATTTAGTGTAAAAAAAATGCGCCATGTGTTATTCCTAATTACGGAGCTACAACGACCTGTAGGAGGATTATACAGATTTGCAACCGAATATTTACCTATATGGAGAAAAGCTATAAATGAGAAAGAGACTGATTACGAGCCTTTAGTATTTGCGCCTCACGACATTGCCTTGCCATTAGACGATCTGCAATACGAGCAGAAATTCGAAGGAATTGCAAGAAAGCATAACTTAAAAATTTACAGTGCAATCCGTGGGCTAGAAAAATGCTATTTCATAGAAAATCAGCTTTCAGAAAAAGAGCTCGTAGATTTTCATTTCGAGCTGTGGCAGAAATATAGAATAAAATCAGAAAAAGCTACTTTGGACCCTTATTATAACCGAGTACTGTGCCCATTCTGGGAAGGAGTGCGTAAAATTGCAAAATCATTAGTTGAAAATTTAAATTACAATATTGCATGTATTGATGCTCAAGACTGGCTTGCATTTCCAGCAGGATTTTTAGCAAAGCGTGAGTTAAATCGTCCGCTTATATGTAGATTCCATTCAGGCGAGTTTGGTAGAAGTATGGCGAAACCTGACTTAGAAAATGCGCCTGTAAGAATAGAAGCTTGTGCCTTCTACGAAGCAGATTATATTATTGGCGTTTCTGTGCCTGAGACAAAATTTGAAATTACAAATCTTTTACCATTAGCTGATAAACTAGCTGAAGAGTTAAAAGGGCAAGAAAGCAAGTTGCGCTACGACTACTGGGAATGGAAGAAGCGTGAATACAAAAGATTTTTGTTCTTCGAGCCTGAGAAGATGCATTTAATTGGTAAAAACTCTGCAGGCATACCTAATGGTATAGTACTAGACATTTGGAAACAAATTCAAGTTGAAAATATTGCTAATGCGAAGCGAGTGCTTAGAAAAATGTTCCCTGAAAAAGAATTTGTGATTTTATTTATAGGTAGAGCTGAGCGAAGAAAAGGTTTGCCGCCTCTGCTTGAAGCAATGAAAAAAATAAAATCTGAAGTAAGAGCAGGCTTAGTTATAGCTTCTGCAATGAGCGACGAGGAATATAAACGGTATGAGTGGGAATTGAAGACCATGGGGCTTGAAAAAGATGTAGTTATAGATAGAACATGGCTTAGCGATTTAGACAAAGCTTCTTTGCTGTGCGCTCCAGATATACTTGCACTTCCGTCACTTTACGAGCCCTTTGGAATAGTCACTCTTGAGGGGTTAGCTGCTGATTATGCATGCGCGCGCAACGGCATTGTAGGTCCTGCAGTTATAACAGGTGATACTGGTGGTATGAGTGATGTGGTAAGAAGTGGTATAGATGGATTTAAAGTACCTGTAGAAAATTTTACAATAAATTCTGACTTGCTTGCTAGCTTGATTGTAATGGTATTAGAGCACCCGGATCTTCGTAAAAAAACATCTGCAAACGCTGCACAGCGAGTCCAAAGTGATATCTTCAAATGGGAGCAAAATCTAAAACATGTAATTCGTACGTACGAGCATGCTATTATGAATCATGTTCTGTGGAAAGAAGAAACTTGAGTTTAGCTACAAGCCTGAAGAATCGCAAAAGGAAAGCTATGCATACAACTTGCGTATTATTTTGCGCAATCCTCGTATAGAATATGGCCAGAGCGTTTTCTCGTGCAGTATTGATAATTATACAGTCCCAAATCGAGATTATAGTTACGAAGGGCTTTGCGCGTTAATTAATAACGAAAACTGGAAATTTTTAGATGGTATAGCCATTAAATTAGAAAATTTTAAATTAATACCGCAATGCGTTAGAGCAACACCTTGGTATGCGAGCTACGAATACAAGTTTGAAAATTGTTTATTAAAAGCCAAATATGAGCTTTTAGAAACAGGCTTGAAAGTTAGCTTTGCAACTACTAAAAAATTACCTAAAATTTCTATAGCTCCTTTAGTAGATATAAGACACATGCATGAGAAGTCTGATTTTGCCAGTCACAAAATCAAATTTAATAATAACTATCTGACAATCACAAAAGATTCAAAAAAATGCTACATAGCTGGTAATTTAAAGTTTGAAAATATCGATATTAATGGGCAGGAATGGGTTTATAAATTAGGCTCTGGCTTCAGAAAGAAAATCGATGATAATATAGTATTTCAAGACGAAAGAAGAGTTATTATGAAGATCGAGGGTATAACATTGATTCCTAAAACTGAAAGAAGCGCTGAGCTTTTTGTTTTATGCAATACAGAAAAAGTCAAGCGTAGTAAGCAAATAGAATTGATAAGATTGAATTTTTTAAGCAAGTATTTTAAGTTTTTTGGCTCTAGATATGGCGTGTTTTACGAACTAGCGCTTTTAGCAAGGGCCTATTGCTTATTAAACAATTTTGGAATTTTTGTAAATAACATCTGTCTGCCAGATGCTGGCTTCGGCTGGTTTCGCCAGCTATGGCTTAGAGATTGCTTTGAAGGACTTTATAATAATTTTGGTATTTATTATAATTACAATCGCAAATATATAGAAAAGGCATTAAGATTGGCATTTCGCTACCAAGATTCTGAAAGCGGACTCATACCAACGTTTATCAAAGGCAAGCCTGTCTACAACAGTCTGGATACATCTTTTCTTTGCTTTCTCACAGGCTTTAAGTATTTGGATTATTGTAAAGAGCCAAAAACGAAAGCAGAGCTTATTTCACGTGCAAGTATACTGGCTCAGAATATAGGAAAAGTTTATAAATTATCAGATGAGGAATTATTACTAACACCTTGCGATATAAGCTGGGTTGATTCTAAAGTTGGTAATACGCCCACAAGGCTTCCGGAGCATTGGGCTGTAGATGAATATTATTATTTAGTAGAAGTAAACGCACTTTGGCTGAGATTTCTTAGCGAACTTGAGAAAGTCAGTGATAACGTGTTTGCATCAGCTGATAGAAAGAGTGCGTTCAAAAGAGTTTTCTTTTATAACGATATACTATGCGATATTGTTTCTGAAGATATGAGAAGAAACGAAATCGAGAATTCATTAAGTGTGGTTGCGCTTGCCCTTTTACCAGACTTGTTTTCAAATAACGAACTTGAAAGAATTTTTAATAGCTTGAAAAAATCGTTTGTATATAGAAACGGAAAATTATTCGGTTTAGTTGTAAGGAACATAGGAGAAGTTTATTTGAATGACGAGCAGTATCATAAAAGAGTTTTCTGGCCTCGTGATCTACCTTACTTTATTAAATTTTTACTGAGTTTAAAAAAATTAGAGTTGGTAGAGCAGATTTTAATAAACGTATTAGAGCATCAAATGTACGAAGGGGCTGTTTTCTATACCCAAGAACTATTCTCGCCTTCATATACAATGGCAGTGCCTGTAAAAAATCCAGCTCAATACTGGTCTCAGTTTGTAGAGCCTTTTTTGTGGTTTTATAATACTGTTAAAAGTGACAAGCATGCAGCAATATAAATCTTGCATAGAATATGTACGCAATAATTTAGCGCATGCTGTAATCTTTGGCTTCAATACTAATATAGACATAATCAAAAAAGTTAGAGGTTATGAGTTAGAAAAAATAAGCTCTTATCCGAGTTTAAAATCGTTGCGTGAGTGCGTTAGAAAAGGTTTGCAGAAAGAGCTTTTTGTACCAAAATCTACAATCAATTTCCTAACTAAAAAATTGCATTACGATATCATAAGAATTGGTGGGCAAGCCGGTAATATGGCAAACGACGCTGCTAAACTCAATGTCGATGTTTACCTTCACTTAGCGAACAAGAGTAACGATGTAATAAAACTTTTAGATAGGAAGATTTTCGTAGCAACTAAAAACAAATTCCTACGAGCATGTAAATTTAAAGGCACTACAGGACTACCAAATACTCATTACATATTGGAATTTGAAAAAGGTGATGTGTTTGAAAATAGGAAGATACCATTTAGCAATAGGTTTATCGCTACTTACGATTACGAAAATTCTCAACTATTGCTGGATCGCAATTTTATAACCAACGTTCCTAAAGTAATAAAAAGCATTGACAAAGCTGTAATTGCTGGCTTCCATATATTAAGCGAAAGCTATGCATATAAAATATTAAAAATCAAAGATTTGCTTTTGAAATGGAAGCGGTTAAACAAAAAAATTTTTATTCACTTAGAAATGGGCGAATTTCAAAGCGCTTTAGTATTACAACATGTAATGAAATATTTACTGCCTATTGTAGATAGTATCGGTTTTAACGAGTTTGAATTCGAGCAAATGCGCTACTCAAATGAAGGTTTAATTGATTTTTGCGCACGAATGCTCAAAAGCACAAAGCAGCTAATATATCATACTCGTGAGTTCTCAATTTGCGCTGGTAAATGCAGCGAACAGCGAATGCATAATTCTTTGCTGTTCGCTTCACTCGCTACATGCTATAAAGCGAGGTATGGTTACATGCCAAGCTTTGATGAACTAAATAATTTCGTTCCTAACAAGCCAAATAAGAAAGGTGTTGAGCTGCAGAAAAATATAGCCTATTGGGAAAAGAGCTTAACTAGAGCTTTTGCTGTACCTTCTTTTACTGTAGAAAAACCAAGATATGTTGTCGGCTTAGGAGACTGCTTTACAGCTGCAAGTTTGATTGCACTATAGCTTATTCTTAATTGCTATTTTTTCGTTTCTGCAGATAAAGCCACAATCTTCATTGCTATCCAATTTTTCAAGAATAGTGAACTTGTTTTTAGCAAGGTTTTGAAGCAGTTTTGTTGGAAGCTTCTTCTTCAGTACTGTGAATGCGAAGATACTATCAGGCTTTAAAATCCTGCTCACTTCTTCCAAAATTTTAAGTGTAGGTAAATTTTGAATTACTGTAAAAGAAAAAGCGAGATCAAAGGAATTGTCTTTGAATGGTAGCATTTCTACATCGCCAAGTATTTTTTCTTCTTTAGAAAATTTTAGCATTTCGGCAGAAATATCTATACCTACAATATATGGGAGTTTGCTCTCTTTTAAAAACTCCAGAAGTAAGCCTGTACCACAACCAAGGTCTAGAATTTTGCATTTGAGATTTTCAGCAGAAAGGTAAGGCGATGCGAAAATACTTCTGTATTTCTCATATTGAATTTCTTTATACCTAGAATTGTAAAAATCAGCAGTTTCGTTATAAGCTCGCTTTATTCTATTCTTTTTATCCATAAATCAGCTTGCGTAATAAACTTCATCGTAAGGCTCTGGCTTAAGCCCTTTCCTTTCCCTTATCTTTCTAACGACTTCGCTCTGCAGTTCTTTGGGCACTCTTTCAAAGCCTGCATGCTCCGTAGACCAAAGCACTTTGCCGCCTGTAGCGCTTCTTATGCTTGTAGCAAATCCAAACATTTCCGCAACAGGCGCATTTGAAATTACAGTTACTAGATCGCCTTCTTGCTTGATATCTTCTATTGTAGCTCTGCGCTGCTGCATTTCCCTAGTAACATCGCCCATAACATCTGGTGGTACATTAATAAAAACTTTCTGTCTCGGCTCTAATAAAATTCTTTGAGCTTGGCACATAGCGCCGCAGATAGCATTCCTCACTGCAGGTATTACTTGTGCAGGTCCTCGATGTATAGAATCTTCATGTAGCTTTGCATCTACAAGCTTAATTTTTACTCCCATGCATTTTTCGTTTGCTAAAGGGCCTCTTTCCATAACTTCGTGAAATGCTTGAACACATAGTTCCATAGTCTCATGTAAATATTGTATACCCCAAGTTGCATCAATAAAAACATTTGTTTTATGAAACGCTCTAACGTTTTTTGAGTCTTCTTTACTCAATCCAAGCTCCTGCAGCTTTTTAGCTAAAGCTTTAGAATCTTTTATTTTATCCTCAGCCTTGATTTCGCCTCTGAGTATAGCATCAACAACTTCTTTTTCTAAAGGCTCTGCAGTCAAATAGAATTTATTATGCTTGTTTGGCGATTTGCCTTCGAAAGGTCCTCCTTGACCAAAAGTACTTTCTCTGTATACTACAATAGGCTTAGAAACCTCGATCTCTACTTTATGATCGTGAGTTATTCTGTATTCTGTAATTTCTAAATGCAGTTCTCCCATACCTGAAAGTAAATGTTCGCCAGTTTCTTGATTTATTTCTACTTGTAAACTAGGGTCTGCTTTTGCTACAGTTCTGAGCACATTTACAAGTTTAGGCAAGTCAGTAGCATGCTTCGCTTCTATAGCCACAGTAACTACAGGCTCTGAATAATGAGTTATTTTTTCAAAAGGCTCCATATCGCAATTAGTTATTGTAACACCGGCAGCTGCATCTTCAATACCTGTAACTGCTACTATATTGCCTGCGTTAAGTTCCTCTATAGGCAGTCTATCAGCTCCTACAGAAATCGCTACTTGCTGAGCTGTATATTCTCTAGGCATACCCACAATTCTAACTTTCTGACCTTTTCTTATACTGCCGCTGTAAATTCTACCTATTGCCACTTCGCCTACATGAGGGTCCATGATTATTTTAGTAATCATTAAACTAAGAGGTGCATCGCTACTACAAGCTAGCATTCCTTTGCCTACCTCGCTATTAATATCGCCTTTCCATATAGTTGGTACGCGATATTTCTGTGCTACGGTTGGAGACGGTAAGTGCTTTACAACTGCATCAAGTACAACTTCATGCAAAGGTGCTTTCTCACTCAGTTCTTTTTGCATGTTCTTAGTGCAGTATTCGTAAATATCTTTAAAAGTCACACCTGTCTTTTTCATGAAAGGTGCTGAGATACCCCACTTATGATAGGCAGAGCCGAAGCACACGCTACCATCTTCTACTTTTACAAGCCATTGATCTTTAAACTCTTCAGGAGCGTATTTTCTTATAAGCTCATTGACGCCTGTAATAATCTTTCTAAACCTTTCCTGCATTTGCTCCGGATTCAGCCTTAACTCAGTAATTAGCCTATCAGTTTTATTAATGAAAAGTATAGGCTTCACTTTTTCTTTCATCGCTTGCCTTATAACTGTTTCAGTCTGAGGCATTATTCCTTCTACAGCGCAATCTACTAGAATAACTCCATCCAGTGCACGCATAGCTCTTGTAACGTCTCCGCCAAAATCTACATGTCCTGGAGTATCGATAAGATTTATCAAGCATTCTTTACCTCCGTATTCGTGCACCATCGAAGCGTTAGCCGCATTGATTGTTATTCCCCTTGCCTGCTCCTGTTCATCATAGTCCAAAAACAACTGCTTTCCAGCAAGCTCTTCGGATATCATTCCAGCGCCAGCAAGCAAATTATCACTCAAAGTGGTTTTGCCGTGATCTATATGAGCTGCTGTACCTATATTGCGAATATTGTCTAACTCGTTTCTCAACCGCTGTACTTTCTTTATTAGTTCTTCTTTCCTTCCCAACTTTTTTCACCTTGCAGATGCTGCTATTCTCTCAACTTCGTCTTTTTTAGAAATAGCTAAAGAAGTTGTTTCATTTCTACTAGCAGCTATTATTTCATCTGCCAAACATTCCTCTATTCTCTTCTTCTTGCCGTGCGATGAGCTAACAGCGCCTTTGCAAATATTAGCTAATGCAAAATCGACTCTACGTAAGGGTGAGCAATCTACTGCTTTAGGCACAGATATTCCGCCATATTGCAAACGTGTAATTTCTTCGCAAGGAGCCGCGTTTTGAATCGCATCTACAAATACCTGTATTGGATTGCGTTTGGTTTTTTTCGCTATAATATCAAAGGCATCTCTTACAATTTTGTAAGTTCTTTGCTTTTCGCCAGTCGCATGCTCTGTCCTCATCATATTGTTGATGAGCCTCTCTACAATATTGACCCTAGCTTTACCAAACCATTTATTTGCCTGTGTACCGTAAGAGAGGTGGGGCAGTATCAGAGGAGTTAAATTAATATATCGCATTAAGCCCTGATCTTTAATCACAACTTCTTTCCAATTATATTTACCGAAAAGTAAAGCTCCTTCCATTGCGATTACCTTAAAGGCTTCTCTTTTCTTCCTTTAACAAGCTCTTTAAGAGATACTTTGTTCACCTGTATTACTTTATACCTTACTCCGGGCAGATCGCCGTAGCTACGACCCATCCTACCGCCAATACCTTCGACCAGAACTTCATCGTGCTCCTCAATAAAGTTTATTGCGCCATCACCTACAGCGAAAGCTGTAATCTGTCTACCATTTTTTATTAACTGCACTTTAACGCATTTTCTAATAGCGGAGTTGGGTTGCTTGGCTTCTATACCTACTTTTTCTAAAACTATACCCCTAGCCTGAGCCGCACCTTCTAATGGGTCAGAGCGCTCCTTAAGTCTTAGAATTCTTCTTTTGTAATATCTATCATTCCGTCTGAGCCTTTTTCTTGCGTTGCAAAGCTTTCTGCCTGCATAAAGTCCCATTGCCATATTAATACTCTGTGCGTAATAAATTTGCTTGTATATATAGATATCTTTTGTGTAAAGTCAGTGGACATCAGCAACATTAGCTCCAAAACAGAGATTTTTTACTTACGGTGACGGGGGCTATTCACCCCAAACCCTTCGTGCACTCAAAGGTTACCTCTGGAGCGACAAATTCGCTTGGAGGTTTCTTCAGTCTCTCTTGGCTCAAGGGGCGAAGCGCCACTTCAGCTTATAAAAACGTTGCAAATGTTGCTTTACTTTACATTTTGAATGTTAC
>JASEFT010000042.1 GCA_030018475.1 Candidatus Thermoplasmatota archaeon | reverse complement strand
AGATTTTATCCCTGCCATAAGATGCTTGATGTGCCTGCAACGCCAGTTGCAACTCTAGAAAAAATGCACGACTGGGCTAAAGAGGAGGGTATGCGCTACGTTTATATAGGCAATGTTCCTGGGCATAAATATGAAAATACTTACTGCGCTAACTGCAACGAGCTACTAATCCAGCGCTTCTCTTTCTCAGTTACAAAAATAAATCTTGAAAAAGGTAATAGATGCCCAAAATGCGGTGAGGAGATACCCATTATTGGTGAGCCAAAGCTTACGCGCTCTTTATGGCCTTTTGGTTGAGCGCGCCTAAGCAAGTAATTTATATCGTTAAGGCAATTTACCATTATCAGATTAGGAAAAAGAAAGGCTTCGGGCCTGTAGCTCAGTTATCAGGAGGACTTCGTCCTCCAACTCGCAAATTGCTATGCAATTTGCTCGGGTAGAGCAATCGGCTCTTATCATAAAAATAGAAAAATCGTGTAGCGGTTTAGCCGCCGTGGGCCTGTAGCTCAGTTAGGTAGAGCAATCGGCTCTTATCACCCACGTTGGCGGAAAAGAGAAGAAAGGAGGGTTTAGTTCGTAAACCCTCAAATAAACGTAGGTTGCTAACGCAACTAAGCTTATTAATCGCGTAGCAACAAACGATTGTTAAGGGTATTCCGTAAGAGATATCCTAATTCTTTTTTCTTTCCGCGAACGCTTTCTTTTTTCTTGTAAAGAAAAAAGAAAGGGCTCTGAGGGACCGATCGGTCAAGGGTTCGAATCCCTTCAGGCCCGCTTTTTATACGCCTATCCCAATCCTAAGTGCATCTCTTATTCCGGGCGCCAGCCCTAAAACAAAAACGCAAAATATTATTAGCCATTTAGCATTCTCATCAACTATAGCTCTGTATCTTATTCTGAGCAAGTAAATCACCAAAGAAACAACAATAAATTTTAAAGGATACATTATCCAAGCGCCAAAAATACCTATTGCTAAAGTAGGCAAAGGATGCTTCTCTGCGTAGCCGTAGAAATTTATTCCTACGAACGTAGCGCTTGCATCTAGAAAATGGGCAAAGAAAAGCGCTAAACTTGAAAGAGATAGATACTCTTTTAATGACAAAATTTTCACGCTAAACACTTCTAGTATTAAAAAAACAATAAGAGTTGTAAGTACTGAGAGTCCAAGAATCTGCGCTAACGCTTGTGGATAGCGCCAGACAGTTAAAAAACACAATGAAATAGCTAATCCTCCTAAAATTGCCCCTGTAATGAAAATTATTCGATTAGCATATTTTTTGCTGAGTATTTGGGCAAGAACAATAATTCCAACTACAATTGCTCCTAAGAATATGTAGATTATTGGTGAAATAAACAGGTATGCAACTGGCACGCTAAAAAACCTAAGGTCCTCTAAAACGCGCAAGATAGAGCCTAGCGCTATAAAAGGCAAAAGAGCAATGAAAAATTGCTTGTTTAGCTCGAAGTTAAGTTTTCTGACGAGTTTATAAAGAAGGAATAACGCAACTACTAGAACAGCTCCGTAAACAAGAGTATTGAAAATATTATATTCTTCTTTGCCAGAGCCTTGTCCTAATGCATCTCTAACAATAGGCTCAATAAAATATCTGCTGAAAAATTGCTGCACTAAAATACTGTGAAAAATTACGATATAGGCAAGCACTATAGCTATTAGCGCTAAGATTATTTTTTTGTAATATTTAGTGTTAGTATCACTCATCACCGATACCTATAAATTAGATATATCCTATTTATTATATAAAAAAATGGAATTTAGCAAAGCCAAATCGATGGTATTTCCAAGACAAGTACTGGTAGGGCATAAAGTGATAGAGGATATTGGCACAGTATGCAAGAATTTAGAGTTGAAAAATTCTTGTCTGGTAATCACAGGCAGTAACTCAAGGAAGATAGCAGGCGAAGTTGTTAAGGAAATACTGGAGGAAGAAGGTTATGATGTCTTTATGCTCGAGCTTGGCGATGCTACCAAAGAAAATATTGATAAAGCAATTATAGTATTAGAGGAGAGTAAAGCTGATTTTATATTGGGTGTTGGAGGAGGTAGTAAAATAGATATTGCAAAGCTAGTTGCCAAGCAAAATGGTAAGAGCTTCATCAGCGTGCCTACAAGCGCTTCCCACGACGGTATTGTTTCACCAAGAGCTAGTTTAAAAAGCAATCACGGCAACGTTTCTATAGAAGGCTCTACACCTATTGCCATAGTTGCAGATACTGCGATAATAGTTAAAGCTCCTTATAGAATGTTAGCCTCAGGCTGTGGAGATGTGATATCAAATTTGACCGCGGTAAAAGATTGGCTACTTGCGCATAAACTAAAAAACGAGCCTTTCAGTTCAACTGCTGCCGCACTTGCAGAAATGAGCGCAAAAGTAATTATTCAGAATGTAGATAAGATCAAGCAAGGTACTGAAGAAAGTGTATGGCTTACTATAAAGCCTATTATAGAGTCAGGTGCTGCAATGTGTATCGCAGGTAGCTCTAGACCTTGCTCTGGAAGCGAGCATTTATTTTCGCATGCTTTGGATATTTTAGCGTCTGGCAAGGCTTTGCACGGCGAGCAATGCGGCATAGGTGCTATAATGATGATGTATCTGCATAACGGTAATTGGGAGGAGCTAAGAAATGCTTTGAGAGAGTTGAAAGCGCCTGTAACTGCAAAAGAGCTAGGCATAGAAAAGGAGCTAGTATTGCAAGCTCTAACTATGGCTCATAAAATAAGGACTGAGAGATATACAATACTAGGTGATAAAGGTCTTTCGTTGGAAGCGGCAGAAAAGCTTGCTAGCGCTACAGAGGTAATTTAAAATGGCGTTTGTAACTTTGGTTGGAGAGAGACTTGCTAAAGTTGGCGATAGCTTCCTATTCCTAGGAGCTTTAGAAGAGTGTAAAGACTGCAAACTGAGAAATGTGTGCTTTAATTTAGAGGAGGGATTTAGCTACGAAATAGTAAACGTAAGAGATAAAAAGCACGATTGCAAAGTTCATGAAGAATGTGTAAGAGTAGTTGAAGTAAAAAAAAGAGCTATTCCTGCTGCTATAGATGTGAAACAAGCTTTTGAAGGCGCTGTAGTAAATATTGAGTTACAATGCCGTAATAGAGGGTGCGAATATTATTCACTTTGCAGGCCCTACAAGCTAAGTCCTAAAGTAAAATTAAAAGTAACGAAAGTAATGCATAAAATTAGTTGTCCTGAAGGCAAAGAGCTTGTTGAGGTAGAACTTTTTTAAGAGCTATAGCAATTTCAGCTTACCGGTAACAGTATCTATAATTTCGTTTGGCGCCGGTCCTATACCCAAGCATGTAATAGTACCTGGCTTTAGTTCGGTTAAGCCTGCATCAGTAACTAGATGGGTAGGCAGAGCCTTCTCTTCAGCTTTGGATTTGAGAATATAAAGTTCTTCTAGAGAGCCTGTTTTCAGTACTACTTTCTTCTGACCTTCTGCATACCATTTTTTGAGCCATTCTTTTTTATGAGCTTTTGCATTAACAGTGCAAGTAACACATGCATGAGCTACTTGTACAGCTAATTTGCCTTTGGATAATTTCAAATCGTTTCTAACGACAACCGCAAGTTTATAGTTATTCATTTCTCTAAAGGGCTGAATTTAGATTTCCATTTATCGCCAAGCTTCTTTGCCTCACTCCAGTCTATTTCGCTGTTGATAACCAAATCACCGAATCTTTCAGATATTTTACTGATAGGAATACTATAGAACTCAGAGCTTTTCTTAATTATAACGTAATTACTTGCTTTACAAATAATCTCGCCAATAATAATGCCTTCGCGATCCAGAAGTTTACGTAAAATTATTCTGTCCTCGTTTATCATTTTTTCCTTGCGCATAGTATTCTCGTTAATTTTGGGTACGCAGTCCTTTTTATGCCTATCCCAAAAAATATTACAGTAATGAGCGAAAGTATAATTATAATATTAGGCGCTGTAAATTCGCCCCTGCCTTCATGTAAAGCTATGGATCCAAGTGAAGTACCTACGATAATACTAATAACGAGACTCATACCAATTCCTAGGATAATCTGGTAAATGGTTCCTAAATCCTTATCTAAAGCCTCTTTTTTAGGGAATAGCGCTTTGACTAAAGTAAAGCCAGGAAGGAAGAAAATCAGCAAAAGACCTACTATTGCTTGTAGTATTGCCACCATTTCTCAAACTCTACACCTACTATCTACATTTCTCGATATAGGGCTGGGAGTAATTAAATTTTATTCTTAGCAAAAATATTTTGAACGATTTTTCTAAGCTCTTTCTGCGAACTTACGACATAATCAGGTTTTGCTTTGATAAGCTCGCCTTTTTTACCGTAGCCCCATAAAACTGCTATTGTGGTACAATTTGCTCTCTTACCACAGATTATATCCTGCACAGTATCGCCTATTACAATACAGTCTTTAGGACTGACTTTCAATGCTTTGCAAGCGTACAAGACGGGCGCTGGTGAAGGCTTGAGCTCGGCATCACCTTCTCCGACAACGATATCAAATAGCTCAGATATCTTTAAATCTTCTAAAAATCTTCTGGTTATACTCCCATACTTTGACGTGATAATGCCTAACTTGACTTTTCTTGATCTCAGCTCTTTGCACAATTCTACAAGTCCTTTGTGAATTTTTGTATTTTTAAGATAGTTTTTGATATATATTTCTTTATAGCGCTCTCTAAGCCTCTGTGCAAGGCTCTCAGATCCAAGCTTTCGTTTAATAATATCTTTAAGAGGTGTGCCGATTAAAGGAGTAAGCTCTTCTAAAGTGTAATAAGTCCCGTACTCTTTTAGCACTTGATTTAGGCACTCTAATATTGTAAGGCGCTGGTCTATAAAAGTTCCGTCTAAGTCGAAAAGTACTAATCCTTCAGCCTCTGACACATTTTCACAACGCTCTCTACAGCTTCTTTTGCCCTCTCAATTCTTTCCTGCGCTTGCAATCGAGTCATCCCAGGACCGCCTATGCCTAGCGCTACAGGCTTGCTGTACTCTAGACTTAAATCTACTATTTTTCTAGCGGCATGCTGAATTATAACCTCGTCATGCTCAGTTTCGCCCTCTATTACAGCTCCCAAAGTAACAACGGCATCGATATCTTTTCGCGCTAGCAATTTTTTGGTAGCCAATGGAATTTCTAAAACGCCTGGCGTTTTTATTATTTCCGCAATCTCTGCATTCAAGAACTTCGCATGCTCTTTAGCGCGCTCCAGCATTAGATACGTTATATCGAAGTTGTACTCGCTTACTACTATTCCTATTTTCATTTTTTTATTCACTCCTTTAAAGGTCCTACATCCTTATAACCCTGCCTTAGCCCTTTGCCTGCGTATTTCGTTAACTTTTCAGATTTGAATAATAACTTATAAGCATTTAAAGCATGCTCTCTTGCTCTACGGTCTGCTAATTTTGCTAATTCTTTTTCATTCTCAGCTTCCCATTCGTAGACAAAAACTTCAATTACGTGCTTGTTAGTGAGTAATTGAACTTGAAGCAAAGCTTGAGAAGCCTCATGAGCGCATTGCTTATCTATTTCCTCTTTTCCGGGCATACCTAGCGCCATACAAAGATCGCAATTCTCTTCCTCAAATAGTTTTTTACATGCAACAGGCAAATCTTTTATTCCGGGTACTGTGCGGCGCAGGATTTTGAATTTAGTACCTAGATTTTTCAACTCGTTAATAGCGCTCCTCCCCATATCATATCTAGCGAAAGTTGTGTCAACCACGCCTATTTTTTTCATTTGTTTTTATCACTTTTCTCGTGCTCTATTACCCTTAGTACTTTTCTTTCATCGTCAAAGCAAAATACGAATCTATCAAAGAAATCTTTTCTTCCTAGAATATTAAACCCAATGCCTAGCTTTTCCGAGAAACCGATGGTGGCATTGAACTCACAGTTACAAAATTTTACAGGTAGCCTATGCAGATATACTGGAATTTCACCCCCGTCGCCAACTGTTACGTACACTAATTTTCCCTTCACAAGTTTTAATCCTATTGCATCGCAAATACTAGCTTTTAGCATTGAGAAACTTGCGCCTGTATCAGCATATAAAATAATATCTTGCCAAAAAGCTCCCTTAATCGATACCTTAACCATTGGGAGATACCTATTTTTGATCCTCTCATATCTAAACGTATGCTCCTTCATATTAGCATCTCTAACTCTTTCTCTCTAGGCACATATATGAGGAGGGAGACTTTATCTGGAAAAGCTTTTCTAGCATTCTCAATTGCCTCGCCCGCATTTGGAGAAGATGCTACAATTTTGTCATCAATTACTGCAACATACTTTCCTTCATATTTTTTTAATTCTTTGGCATGTCTAGCAAACCATTCTTGCTCACTCACCATAGATATCACCACCCATAATAATACAACTCTCGTATATTAAACCACTCGCCCTTATGATTAATGTCGCAACGAGCGAACGTTGTATCAACCATGCCGATTTTTTTCATCTCTCAACCTCTCCCAAAATCTTTTTAATTTTCTTTTTTAAAGCAGGCAAATCTTTTTTACAATATCCCATGTTAGAGCAAGGTCTACAACAAAATAGCCATGGCTAAGGAAAATGCTGATATCTTTTTTCATAGTATTACAACCTCCTCCTTCAAAATTCTTTCTTTTAACAGGGGATGTATTGAGCTGTAAGTTAAAATTTCTACCTTTCTCCACAATTTTTTTTCAAGCTCAATTTCCAATCTTGCAAGATCGAGCAAACTTTTCCTTCCTTTGAACTTAATCAGAATATCAACATCGCTGCTCTTTTTGACTTTTCCTTTGACAAACGAGCCAAATATACCTGCTCTTACTACACCGTTGCGTTTGAGTGTGGGAACGACAATTTTTTTGATCTTTTTTATGTTCTCCCTTATTCTTTCTTCTTTCATTTGCTCACCCTTCCTTTTTCCTTCCTCCTAGAGTAAATGCGATGGCAATAACCACAAGAATCAATACTAGCAAGACTGGAACCAGTAGCGGATTTTTCCATAACTTACTTAGCCAGCTTTCTTCTCTCTTTATAAATTCATTATCATACCAGTAATTTGAGCCCTCGTCGTGGAATTGCTCCACGTTATCTACAAAGCGATTATAGCAGATGGTGTTACTATTTGAGGATGAGGCAAGATAGATACCATGCTCATTGTTGGATATAGTAGTGTTTATTATGGTATTATTATTTGAAAAGTGTCCAAGCCGGATGCCTTCGGTGTTGTTGTGTATATGGCAGTTTGTTATTGTGGTGTTTGAAGATGAGAGGAGGTGGATGCCGTTATAATTATTGTACAAAGTGCAGTTAATTATTATATTATCTGAAGAGTGAGAGAATAACATACTACAACAATTACCGTAAACAACACAACTTATAATGGCGATTTTTGAAGCGTGATAAAGATCTATACTACGCTCGTTGTTATAACCTGTCAGATTCTCAATTTTTCCGTTTATCACATTGTAGAATATTATTCCGCTGTTCCCCAAACGAGTTGCGTTTTCGCATCTTTTGCCATCATGAATATAGCAGTTTTTTATGACAAAATGCACGTCCGTGTCGTAGACCTCAATACCGTGTCCTAAATCGGCACTGCTCGCATTTATATCCCAGTTTTCTATGATGTACGGGTCACTTTCCGTGCCTGAGCCGCTACTCACCCCATTTTCAAATGTAAAATCGCCATTCCCATCGATGTGGATTGGATCGTGTGGTGTAAGTGTAGGTGCTTTAATTCCTGCATTACCACTTGCCTCACTCGGCCCACTCACAACTACTAAACCGCTCATCATAACAAACAACACCACAAATACCCAAACTCTCTTCATTTTTCAACCTTCTCAATCTTCTTCTGAAACGTATACCAATCTATAATCTTGCGTATAATTCTCCTTGTGCCGCTCAGATCGTTTGCAAACTCTGGTAAGCGAACAACTTTTACTTTGAGACCTAATTTTTCCAAATCTGCTCTGATCTTTTCTTCGTTATGAGCTTGGTCGTAACCAAGCGCAATAATATCAGGCTTGAGCTCCTTAACTATTCTGTAAACATCGCCTTCATAACCAAGCACTGCCTTATCTACAGGCTTAAGAGCTTGCACCATAGCCAAGCGCATTTTTTCATTTGTAATAGGCTCGTGCTTGTGGAGCTTTACTGTAGAGTCTCTTGCCACTACTACAACAAGCTCATCACCAAGCTTTTTAGCCTCTTCTAAATAGTAAATGTGTCCGGGATGCAAAATATCAAAAACACCGGTAGCCATTACTTTAACCATTTTCTCTCCCTGCTACTCCAAACTTTAATAATATCTTTACCTTCGAGAAACACTAAATCGTTCTTAGTAGCATATTTTTTCGCTTCTTCTTTAGTTAGCGACTTGCCATTTTCGCCTATCATCTCGCATATAGTAGCGGAAGGCGCAAGGTTAGCAAATTGCATTAGAGCAATGCTTAACTCAGTATGACCCTGCCTTTCTTTAAGTAAATTTTTAGCTGCTTTAAGTAGAGGAACATGTCCTGGTGAGCGAAAACTCCTGCCGAACTCTTCTAAAAGCTTTTTTTCGTTACTGCGATTTTTTATAAGCTTAGCAAGTTCTGAAATTGTCAGAGCTCTATCGTAATCACTTATTCCAGTAAAAGTTTTACGATGATTTATAGTCAAAGAAAAAGATGATTTAGTATCGTATGGTATATCATAGGGCGATAGCCTTTTCAAAACTTCGTAATTGCTGTTATTGTTGCTGATTTCTGCATAGAGCTCAACAAGAAGAGGAAGTTTAAGAGCTCTAGCAGCCTCGTAAGAAACAGTTGCGCATATAAGTCCTCCAGCTTCTTTACGCATTTTCCTAATACTCATAGGTCTAATAAACTCAGATGCAATCACTAAATCGGTTTCTTTCTCCCTGCCTTCTGAGTCATAGACAAGTACAAATTTACCTTCTTTCAAATCTTTAATAGCTTGCTCTAGCTTACTTTCAATGGTCATTTCACGAATGACAATACCCTTTGTAAAATATTAATATTGTCATCAATCCCAAAATTTAGCCATGAAACAATAAAAGATAAAAGCCTGTAAATAGATTACCTACAATATGAATAGGGATAGTGAGCTATTGAAAGCAGTTACAGAGCTAAAAGAGGAAGTAAGGCATTTGAGGGAAGCGGTAGCAACCCTTCTAGACCTTGTAATGGAAATGAGGTATGAAAGTGAAGAAGAAGAAGCTACATTGCTAGATGCACATAAAACAAGAGATGGATTCTTAATTTACCATTAAGTAAAGGAAAAACGTTAGGTAAATAGGCGTACAATGGAAGAGAAGAAGCCTGAATTCAAATACATAGTAAGAATTGCAGATACAGATTTAGATGGTAACAGATCTGTAGTTTACGGACTTACCAAAATAAAAGGTATTGGTATAAGGTGTAGCGAGGCAATTGCAGATGCAGCTCAATTGCCCAGATATAAAAAGCTCGGAGAGCTCAGTGATGAAGAGATTGAGAAGCTAAGAGACTGCGTAGAAAATATACCTAAATATCTGCCAGGCTGGCTTCTAAACAGAATGCATGAGCTATACTCCGGCTCTGATAGCCATCTTATAGGCTCAGAACTAGAGCTCGGCGTAAAAGAAGATATTGGCCTAATGAAAAAGATAAGATGCTATAAAGGTATAAGGCATGAGCGTGGGCAAAGGGTCAGAGGTCAGCGCACTAGATCGCATGGGAGGACTGGCTTGACTGTGGGCGTTGTAAGGAAAGTAGCTGTAGAAGCTAGGAAGAAAGCAGAGGAAGAAGAGAGGAAGAAAGCGAGAGAGAAGAAGTGATATTAAATGGGAGACCCTAAATTCAGCAGAAAGAAGTACGAAAAGCCTGTACATCCATGGCAGGCAGATAGAATTGAAGAGGAAAAGGAGCTAATTAAAAAATACGGACTGAAAAACAAAAGAGAAATTTGGAGAGCACGCTTGACACTAAGAAATTTCAGAAGGCAGGCAAGACTGCTGTTCCCTAAATTAAGGATAGGCGACAAGCAAGCTCAAAAAGAGGCAAAGCAGTTAATTAGCAAGCTTGTGAATCTGGGAATACTAAATGAAAATGCTAATTTGGATGATATTTTAGCGTTGACTATAGACTCGCTACTATCAAGAAGGTTTCAGAGTGTAGTTTATAAAAAAGGTCTTGCCTCTACATTCAAGCAAGCACGTCAGTTAATAGTGCATGGACATGTTGGGATAGGCAATAGAAAAGTAACAATTCCTTCATACATGGTCAAGAAGTCGGAAGAAGCTGAGATTTCGTATATTGATAGCTCGCCTTTGGTTAACGAGTTACACCCTGTAAGGCCAAAACCTCAGGAGATAACAAGCGGTAAGGAGATAAGCTAGAATGGGTAACCATGGTGTTGTTCATATTTACGCATCTTTCAATAATATTATTATTACCGCAACAGATATTACAGGCAGTGAGACAATCGCAAAATGCTCAGGAGGAATGGTAGTAAAAGCAGCTAAAGACGAGGCTTCACCTTACGCGGCAATGAAAGCTGCTGAGAGAGTGGCAGAGGCTATAAAAGAAAAAGGTTTTGATGTAATAACAATAAAAGTAAGGGCGCCGGGCGGTATAAAAGCTACTTCGCCAGGGCCAGGAGCCCAAGCTGCAATAAGGTCGCTATCAAGAGCTGGACTGAAAATAGCCAGAATAGAAGATGTTACTCCCATACCGCATAATGGTGGTAGGAGACCCGGTGGTAGGAGAGGTAGAAGAGTTTGAAGTATATTGTTACCGGTGGCGCTGGCTTTATAGGCTCTCATATTATAGATAGACTTTTGAAAAATAATAATGAAGTTATATGCCTTGATAATCTTAGCACAGGTAAACTAGAGAATATAAAGCACAACGAAGGGAATAAAAATTTTAAATTTATTGTAAAAGATTTGCTCGAATTTCAAGGTATTAGCGAAATTTTCAGAGGTAGCGATGCAATATTCCATTTTGCAGCTAACGCAGATATAAGGGGTGGCGTAGCGCAACCTAGAAAAGATTTGGAGCTTAATACAATTGTTACATATAATGTTTTAGAAGGTATGCGCTTAGCTAACGTTAAAAAAATAATTTTTAGTAGTAGCAGTGCGGTTTACGGAGAGCCTGAAATTTATCCTACATGCGAAGATTACCCTCTAATTCCAACTTCACTTTACGGCGCCTCTAAAATTGCATGCGAAGCTCTAATAAGCGCTTACTGCGCTAGTTTCAACTTACAAGCTTGGATTTTTAGATTTGTAGGCGTTATCGGTGCAAGGCACTCGCATGGCGTAATATTTGATTTTGTGAATAAGCTTAAAATGAATCCTAAAGAGCTAGAGATTATAGGTAACGGGGAGCAGGTAAAATCTTTCCTGGCCTTAGAAGATTGTATCGATGGTATCATGTTCGCTTACGAAAAAGCAAATAAAAAAATAAATATTTACAATTTAGGTACTGATGAGGATATAAAGATCAAAAAGCTTGCAGATATCGTTGTTGAGGAGTTAAACTTGAAAAACGTTAAATATCGTTTTACAGGTGGCATTAGAGGCTGGGTTGGCGATGCACCTGTTGTGAGATTAAGTATAGAGCGTATAAAAAAGCTCGGTTGGGAGCCTAGAACAGGTATTGAAGAAGCTATACGAAGGACAGTTAGATGGCTTAAACGCTAAACACCAGTACTTCCGAAGGTTTACTAAAATATTGTTTCTTTTACCGTTCAGTAATTAGA
>JASEFT010000041.1 GCA_030018475.1 Candidatus Thermoplasmatota archaeon | reverse complement strand
ATGCGAAATTTTAGATAAGCTTGCTGAAAAAGTTAGCTCTAAAGATGTTGAGACTTTAAAAAATATAGCTATAACTTCGATTATGAGTAAAAGCGCAAGTGCTGTAAGAGCTAAACTTGCAAATTTAGCGGTAGAAGCAGTACTGAAGATTATTGGAAAAAGAGCAGGAAAGCTCGTTGCAGATATTGATAACGTGCTTGTAGTAAAGAAGCACGGCGGCAGTATGGAAGACACACAAATTATAGATGGTATTATCATAGACAAAGAAATAGCCCATGGCAATATGCCTAAAAGGGTAGAAAAAGCAAAAATAGCTTTGCTCGACAGCGCACTTGAGATAAAGAAGACAGAAATAGATTCTTCAATTAAAATAACTTCGCCAGAGCAACTTCAAGCGTTTCTTAAACAGGAGCAAGAGACTCTTAAGAAAATGGTCGATACAATAAAAGCGAGTGGCGCAAATACTGTAATATGCCAGAAAGGTATTGATGATTTAGCGCAGTACTACCTTGCAAAAAATAATATTCTCGCGGTAAAGCAAGTAAAGGAAAGCGATATTAAAAAGCTTGCAAAAGCTACAGGCGCAAAACTCGTTGGTAGAATTAATGAGCTAACTAAAGAAGATTTAGGGGAAGCGGAACTTGTCTATGAGCAGAAGATAGGCGAGGATAAACTAACTTTCGTCACAGGCTGTAAAAATGCTAAATCAGTATCTGTTTTAATAAGAGGCGGTACAGAGCATGTAGTTGAAGAAGCTGAACGTGCAGTTCATGACGCCTTAAGCGTCGTTGCTTGCGCACTAGAGGATGGCAGAATAGTTACAGGCGCGGGAGCTACAGCTGCCGAGCTAGCACTAGCGCTGAGAGGTTACTCATCTACTGTCAGTGGTAGAGAGCAATTAGCAATAAATTCGTTTGCAGACGCTCTTGAAATAGTACCTAGAACTCTTGCCGAAAACGCAGGTATGGATTCTATAGATACTCTGTTAGCGTTAAGGAAAGCGCATAAGAAAGGCGAGGTAAATGTAGGTGTAAACGTTTTAAAAGGAGAAGTAAGTAATATGCACGCTGGAAATGTGCTTGAGCCTTTGAGAGTCGTTCGACAGGCTATACTTTCCGCTACAGATGCTGCAGTAATGATTCTTAGAATTGACGATGTTATTGCCAGTAAGAAAATCGCGCCACCAGGCCCCCCAACGCCAAAAATGGAAGAATATTAAAAACTTTTCACTCAAACGTCGTTCTTTTAGGGATTACGAAGTAATCCCTGGTTCTTTCTCTTTTTTGCCAGTCGTTTTCCTCTTTCTTTTCAAGAAAGAGAAAAAGGCTGTTAGAAATCCTTCTTCTCAAAACCAATTTCAGGAAATGGCGCAATTACGCTTGTAGCTATATTCTTTAAATGAGCGCCTATTCTACGCAAATAAATAGCAAGTGCAGCGTAAACTATAGCTTTGTTTATCTCAATATCTTTTTCTTTGTTGATTTTGTGGACAAGCGCATCATGTAGCGTTTTTATACCAGCGTAAGAATCTATAACTAATTGCGCTTTCCTGTCATTGCCTTCTACAAAAGCTTCGTGAGCTAAATCAAACTGCTTAAGCACAGTATTCATCGTTTGAGTGATTATATCTATATATTCTCCATCCTCTAGTTTAGCTGGATATAGCAATCCAAGCTGTGCTATGATCTTAGAATAGTCGCCAATCCTTTCATAGTCTATAACAACACTTGCAAGTGTAAGTGCCGTGTTTAAGTCTGGCGCTGTGTTGATAGCTAAATACCCCATGATATCATTCCTTATCTTTACTTCGTATTTGTTTATTTTTATATCTTCACGCGCTAATTCTAACGCTTCTTCGTCTCTATTCTCTACCAAGCACTCATATGCTTTCTTAAATATTTCCTTGCATTCGCGGTTCATTTTGCCTACATCTTCGTAAATCTGCTCAAGTAGTTTAGTCTTCGTTATTGCATCGTAAATCATTCTGAAGCCCATCTTTTTCACCACAGCCTTTCTATCAATATATAAATTCCAGGTATTAAATAAAATGCTATCAGGATATATAAAATTGCTGATTTGCGCTTTTTAGCTACGAAGCTGCCAAGCTTTTTAGCTAGCCCTATAGGCACTTTGCGCAAAGGATACCATATCATTATACCAAGACAGTTAAACATCAGATGTACGAAAGCTATCTGAATACCTACTTCTACGCCCAAAGCTGAGGCTGCTAAAATAGCTGTAACTGTAGTACCAATATTAGCTCCTAAAGTATAAGGGTAGATTTTCTCTACAGTAAGCAATCCAGCGCCTACGAAAGGAACTACAATAGAAGTTGTTACAGAGCTGCTCTGTACGAAGGCAGTGAGTCCAAGTCCTAGAAGGAAGGAGAGCCATGCAGCTCTAAACAGATATTTATTAAGTACGGCATCGAATTTTCTAGATGCAATTGTTCTTGTGGTATCGACAATGACTTTCAGTGCTAGAAATAGCCCCATGCCACCTATAATTATTACTGGAATGCCCGCATATCCACCAAACAGCCACTTTGCTAAATCAGTAATAGGCTCTGCAATAGGCTCTGTAAAGAGCTTTATCGGCGACGCTATTTTAGCACCGCCTATTCCTACAAAGCCTCTTGCCACCCATGAAGTCGAGTTCTGTAAAGGATGAAATATTATTTCTATAGGTAAGAGCACAATTACGGAAAGGATATTAAAAAAGTCATGCACAGTTGCTCCTGAGAAAGCACGTTCAAAATCTTCCTTCCTCTTAATATGCGCAAACGATACCAGACTATTTGTTACGGTAGTGCCTATATTTGCGCCCATTACTGCAGGAATTGCAACTTCTATCGGTAAAATGCCACTAGCGCAGAGCGCTACAATTATAGAAGTAGTGCATGAAGAAGACTGAACTATTGCTGTTGTTAGCATTCCTATTAATAGCGCAGAGATTGGCGAGCGCATTGTTGCAAGTAACGAGTTAGAAAAATCTTTGCCCATGAGTTTAGAGCCATCGCTAATAAGCTCTATACCAAGAAGGAAACTGTAGATAGCGAGAAGTAGCAAAATAACGAGGGTGTATTTGTTTACAAGCAGTTTACGCCATAGCGCCCTAATAGCAGTTCCCAAACGCATCTCAATCTGCAAATGATTTATGAGACTATGAAAGTTATGAGCAGTTTGGATAAATTAACCGTAATATAAATAAGCAAGATAGAGCGCGTAGCACATTAACAGTACAGCTCCTTCCGCTCTGGATAGTTTGTAGCCGGTATAGAGCAGAGGAATTATTACAGCGCATACTAGAAGTGATATGAGCATATTGACAAACAGCTCAGAAGTTATTAAGAGAGGCGTTACCAAAGAGCAAGCGCCTAAAATCAAAAGCACATTGAATATATTAGAGCCTATTATATTGCCTACTGAAATATCAGCGTGTCCTCTATAAGTAGCAATACCTGAAACCGCCAGTTCTGGTAAAGAGGTACCTACTGCAACTAAAGTAAGTGCAATTATTGTTTCAGGAACATTAGCAAAATGAGCAATAAAGACAGCGCTGTCTACAAGTAAACGAGCTCCTAAAATAACGCCTCCAAGGCCTGCAATTATAAAAACAATATTCAGCCACATTGATTTTGCTTTAATTGCATAATTATTTTTAGGAATCGATTTTTTAGCGCACCGAATAAAAAATACTATATAAGCGCTAAAGCATGCGAGCAAAACAGCGCCTGCAAATCTGTCAAGAACCAATTTAAATGAAAAGAGCACTAAAATTAAAGTGGCGATTACCATTATTGGCGCTTCCCTCTTCACAAGGTCCTTCTCTATTTTCAAAGGTCTTATCATAGCGCTTATACCTAAAATAAGTAAAATATTGCAGATTACGGAGCCGACTATGTTGCCAATTGCTATCTCTGTATGGTTTGCCAGAGTTGCAATAAAAGAGACACCGAACTCAGGTAAAGAAGTGCCGTAGGCAACTACAGTAAGTGCTATAAAAAGAGGTTTAACGCCTAACCTAAAAGCAGTTTGAGCAGAGCCTTTTACAAGGCTTTCGCCACCTAGATATAAAAATAAAATTCCAAGAGCGCAAAGTAAGATAGCAACAGGTAAATTAGTTATTGCGAGCATAAACAGGGTATTAGCAAAAGAATTATTTATTAGTTTAGCTTTTTGCAAAAAGGATAATTTAATAACAGCTATGGCTGTTATAATTACAAATGAAAATCAGAGCCTGTATGAAGTGCGGTAGTACGAATCTGAGAACAAGAGCTGTTAGCGAAGGACTAATACCTGGCGATATGCTATCTACAAATAAATTAATTTGTAATGATTGCGGTTATATCGGCGTGCCAATAGTGTTTGATAGTATGGAAGAGCAGAAAACTTTTAGTGAGAGAAAGCACAAATCCCAAACTTAACGATTTTATTGCACTGTGCAAGAGAAAAGGAATGACCACTTTTTTTTAGTTACTAACGGCACTATGCCAAGAGCGCTTGAGAAACTAGCGCCTTTACCCACTCAGCTTTGTATTACACTACCAACGCCTAACGAAAATATTTATAATAAATTATGCAACTTAATACAAAGATAATTTAGAAATATTATTTCGCCAGTTGCAGAAAACGCAATTTTCATCAGGCTGAGGAGGAGTTTCTAACTCAATCACTTCTTTCGCTTTTTTTAGTAGCTCTAAGGTACTTTGGGGTTTTGTCCTCACTTCTAATATCTCTATATCTAGAGGCAGAAAATTATTATCAAGTTCGTCCCCAGGGATTAAACTGAAATATATTAGCAATGCTTTGTTAGTACTAGTATTTCTGCATTTTTCTACAAGATAACAGTAAGAATCTAGCTGAATTTGGTAATAATAAGGTGGTTGATTATTTGGTGGTAATCTACCTGACTTGAAATCGATCACGCAATAGCCTTCATCTTCGAGCAACAGTTCGTCGAGTTTTCCAGTTAGCACCACTCCAACTTCAGGACATTCGTATTCTAAATACTGAGGTCCTAATAGCCTTCCTTTGACGCCCCTTTCCTTAAGCCATTGCGGTAGCTCTTTAGTATTCTGATATTTCTTGATATACTCTTTAATTGCACTGTCCAGCTGACTCAGTATTCTGGGTAAAGGATAGCCAGGCCTAGCAAGTCCTTTTTTATGATGCAGCCAGAAGCACAAAGGGCACTCTACAAGCAAAGGGAGTGAGGTTGTTGATATCCTCATTTTTTAAATAAAATATATTTAAGAATTCTTAATAGTTCCTTTTGAGCAGGACGCAGCAAAAATTTTAACTATCAAATACTATTTATACAAAAATGGCTAAGCTCAAAGTAAAGAAAATACCGCTTGAGGAATATCTAAGAAAAGGCGATTTGAAAAAGTTAATCTGGTTTTTAAAAGCGAAAGCGCTTGAGTTCTCGGGAAAAGAGGAAAAGCTTAGAAAAATAGAAAGTTATCTGCATGATAAAGAAGCTGAGCTGGTACTGAAAGAGGAAGAGCTCAGAAGCAAAATCGAGTCGATGAGATACAAAGAGGAAGAGCTTAGCAGAAGGGAAGAAGAGCAGAGGCTCGGTACTGAGAAGCTAAAGAGAGAACTGTATGAGTTGGAAAAGATTAGTGGAGCGAAAAATATCTCAACTTTAGATGATAAAATGAGAATGATAGAAGGATTAGCAAAGCTCGAATACGAGCTAAAATCGAAAGAAGAAGAGCTTAGAAATAGAGCTGATAAGCTAAAACTCATGGAAGTTGCACTTGCAAAAGAAGAGGGAAGAATAGCATGGCTTGAAATCGAAAGAAGGGAGAAAGAGCTTGATAAGGAGCGTGTGCAGCAGAAAGCCAAGACTGGCATCCCAAGATTAGACGAGCTACTTCTTGGGGGTATACCGTTCGGCTCTTGTGTGCTTATTTATAGCGCTCCTTTTGCAGGCGCTGAGATATTTATGAACAGATTCATAGCTGAGGGATTATGTAAAGGCGTTCCTTGTGTTGTTGTCACTGTTGACAGATCTGCAGATGATTTGAGACAAGAGCTGAA
Organism: Candidatus Thermoplasmatota archaeon; assembly: GCA_030018475.1. NCBI lineage: Archaea > Methanobacteriati > Thermoplasmatota > Thermoplasmatota archaeon. Next base: position 5,981 of record JASEFT010000041.1, on the reverse strand, counting down.
AGATTTTACTGAGGGCTACGAGCAAGCTGAAAAAGCTAAATTGATATCGTATGTAGATATCTATTCCAAAAGAATGGGCATGATATTCGAGCGGAGAGATAATGTAGAATATGTACCCACTTTTAAGGATGTTGACTTAATAAATCTTGCGGTAAATGAGACGCTAAATAGAGTGAAAGAAAAAAGCGGTTACTGCAGGGTAGTATTTCCGTTATCAACACTTGCTACAAGTCTAAAAGCTCAAGAGCTCTTCAGACTCATAGGCGATTTAACTACCAAGTGCAGGAGGAAGAAAGCTGTGGCGCTCTATTCTCTTACAAAAGGCATATATTCTAATAATGAAGTGCAAGTAATTCGCAACTTAAGTGATGGGGTGACAGAGCTCAAAGAAGATAACCAAAGAACTTTCCTCGCAGTTCAGAGCGTGTGCGATGTACAGACTAGAGCTTGGGTCGAATACAAGGCTAAAGGAAAGGATTTAATTATAGGCTCTTTCCATTTGGATTATATTAGATAGTGTTTGAAAAAAATATGCACAATCCTTGGCTGAAAGAAGTTGTAGACGAAGAGGCAATTTCAGAACTTAGGGAAGTAGAGTTTGCGCCTACTTATAATACTAGATGCGTATTATGCAAAGGCACTAAATTGCTTTGCGGTAAGTTACGATGCCCAGTACTTGTAAGAGCTTACGCGCATTTAAAAACAAAAACTTTTATTGATAGTTTGAGTTTAGAAGGCGCCTCACCTCCAGCTGTATTCGTCGGTAGAATAGGCTATCCGTACGTAGCCATAGGTCCTCTAATACCGCCACTGCATGACGATACCTCTTTGCTAGATACCCCCGAGTTCTGGACTGGTAAGAGCATAGATGAGATTGTTGAGTTCAGAGCCAAGCTTGTGCGGGGTAAGTATCGAATCAATGTGACTGGTGCCAGTAAGATAACCGATGGAATCAGAGAGTTAGCATTGAGCAGAGGGCCTACAGAAGTGAAGGCACTTTTTACTAAAAAGCCTGCAGGTAGATTAGTATTAGATGAAAACGCACCGCCTTTTGGACCAAGCGCGCCTTTGAAAAAAATCGAGCTTAGCGAGCTTAAAATAGATCCTAGACTTGACAAGGCTTACACCGATACAGATCTAAAAGCTGCTGAGGCAGTAATTGAACTATATCGTGCAGGCGCTTTGGTATCTAAAATTCAACGTGCTTTTTCAGTAGGCGCTTTAGGATTAGAAAAAAAGCGTAAATTTGTACCTACAAGATGGAGTATTACAGCTGTTGATTCTATAATTTCTAAAGAGCTTATCGAGAAGGTTAAATATTATCATTTAATAAGCGATTACGAGGTTTACGAGGCAGAGCAGAACGATCGGAAATTCATAGTTTTACTCATACCTAGAGAATGGAGCTACGAGTTAATTGAGGCTTGGTATCCAGGTACTGTATGGAACCCTACAGGCGCAAGAGCTGTGATTTATTCCTCGTTCGAGCCTTACGAAGGTAGAACTAAATATGCAGAGATAGGCGGCTGTTACTATGCGGCAAGATTAGCATGCACAGAATTTCTTACTAGCATTGGAAAACAAGCTTCAGCTATAGTGTTTAGCGAAGCCTACCCAGGCTATATAATGCCTCTCGGTGTTTGGCATGTAAGAGAAAATGTAAGATTAGCGCTCAGGGAGAAAAGTAATAAATTCGACTCTTTAGAGCAAGCGTTGAACTATATTTCCACCAAATTGAGAGCGCCTATTTTAAGATGGCTTCGTAACAGTAATCTACTTAAATCATTGCTCTATCAGAAGAGGATTGAAGATTATTTAAAAGAGAAATGAGTGCAACGAAACTAGAAGAATTAGTACGAGAGATAATAAAATGCAATAAATGCAGGCTAGCGAAGACGAGGCTAAGAACAGTACCAGGCGAGGGCTCTGAAAACGCAGAAATACTATTTGTAGGTGAAGCTCCAGGAAGAAACGAAGATCTAGCAGGCAAGCCATTTGTTGGTAGCGCAGGTAAATTTCTTACTGAACTTATCAACCTGCTCGCACTTGAAAGAAAGGACGTGTACATTACAAACGTTGTTAAATGCAGACCGCCTAAAAACCGAAAGCCTACTGAAGAAGAAATCAAAACATGCCTATCTTATTTAAAAAGGCAAATTGCAATTATTAAGCCTAGAATTATTGTGCTACTTGGTAATGTAGCGATACAAACATTGCTTGACAAAAATTTAATTTCAACAAAAGCACACGGCACTGTGCACAAAAAAGAAGGAATTATATATTTTTTGACATTTCACCCAGCAGCTGCTTTGTATATGCAGAAATTAAAAAAAGTAATGATTGGAGATTTTAAGAAACTGACAGGGTTATTATGAAACTTACTGAAATTTATTGTAAAACTGCTCTTTCCAAATCATTACTTCCAGGCTTAGATTACGCACTAAATCCTTACAGGGGCTGTGAGCATGCTTGTGTTTATTGCTATGCGCCTAGCGTTTTAAGAGAATCTCGTTTGTGGGGCTCTTTCGTAGATGTTAAAGTCAACATTCCCAATGTGCTTGCCAAAGAGTTGGAAATTAAAAAGAGAGGCGTTGTTGGTATAGGCACAGTTACAGATGCTTATCAGGCTATAGAAATGAAATACAAGGTTACAAAGAAATGCCTACACCAGCTACTAAAATACGAGTTCCCTATTTCTATTCAGACCAAATCTTCGCTTATACTCAGAGATTTAGAGCTAATCAAAAAATTTTCTGTTAAAGATGTTGGGGTTACAATAACAACGCTCGATAATGAGCTAATAAAAAAATATGAGCCTTACTCAAGCTCTGTAAAAGAAAGATTTGAAATATTAGAAAAATTTGCGCAAGCAAACGTAGACACATGGGCTTTTATAGGACCTGTAATGCCGTATATAACCAACAGTAACTTAGAACTGCTAATCAATAAAATTGCAGTTACTGGTACTAAAAGAATAATTGTAGATAGATTGAGATTGAAAAAAGGTGTTTGGAATAGAATAAAAAAGTTTCTAAGCTCCTACAATCCAAATTTAATACCAGAATACAAAAAGATATTGTTTTTACCTAACGATTATTTTGAAAAAATTTATTTAGAACTAAATGCTCTATGCAAAGAATACAAATTAAAATGTGAGCGCGCATTTTAATATTTCATTTGATTCTCACCGTTTCCAGATTCATTGGCGCTCTAGTATCCAAACCGTACTTTTTATAAATTGTACTTGCTAAATCAATGCATTTTTGATATTCACCGTGAGCTATAATTATACGTTCCGGCTTAGGCTCCAAATGATGTACATAGCTCAATAGCTGACGCCTGTCGCTATGGCCTGAGAAACCATCGCAAGTCTCTATCTGCATTTCTATTTTTAAAGTTGTAGTCTTACATTGATGAGAATACTGTAATTCCCTCAAGCCTTTTTGAATTCTTCTGCCAAGCGTACCCTCAGCTTGATATCCAACGAAAACAAGCATATTTTTTGGCTCCGAACACCATGCTTTCAGATATTCCATTACTGGACCACCATTTAGCATACCAGCGGTAGCTAGTACAATACAAGGCTCTACTTCGTTTAGAATAGTTTCTCTCTTTTCGGAACTGTCTACTCTTTTGAAGCTGTCTGAAAGGAATGGATTTTCGCCCCTCTGAAATATTGCGTTCCTCAGCTGAGTATTAAGAAATTCTGGGTAAGCAGTATGAATTGCAGTAGCTTCCCAGATCATACCATCTAAATAGACAGGCACTTCAGGCAGCTCTTTATTAGAAATTAAATTTTCAATTACCATCATTACTTCTTGGCTCCTGCCTACTGCAAATACTGGTATTAGAAGCTTGCCGCGTTGAGCTAGAGTAGTTTGAGCCAGTCGCTTTAATTGCTCTGTAGCCTCAGCCCTTGTAGGCTGGAAATCATCTTTGCCGCCGTAAGTAGCCTCTAAAACTAGAGTTTCCACTCTAGGGAATTTATTAGCAGCTGGATTGAAGAGCCACGTGCGCTCATATTTAATATCGCCGGTAACCGCAATATTATGCAAGCCTTCACCAACATGGAAATGGGCAATGCAACTACCTAAAATATGACCTGCATTATGATAAGTCAGTCTCAAATCAGGCGCTATATCAGTTGTATCGCCATACCTTAGAGTAATGCAGTGCTTGATAAAATCTCTTATATTTGCAGATTCATAAGGTATTTTTTTGTTCTCAGAAGCAGCTACTTTAAGATAATCTAACTGCAACAAAGCGCTTAAATCCCTAGTTGGTAGAGTGGAGTAAGTAGGCCCTGTATAGCCATATTTATAAAGTAAAGGAGCAAGTCCTGAGTGATCTAAATGTGCATGGGTAAGAACAACAGCATCCAACGTTTCCAATGGCAGTACCTCAGGTAATTGCAAATAAGGTGGCGATTCATCAGCTACATTTATGCCGCAATCGACCAATACTTTACTATCTTTTGTAGTGATAAGTAAAGCGCTTCTACCTACCTCTCTAAAGCCTCCAAGCGCTGTAATCCTTATCCAAGTTTCGTTGCCGCTAATCTCTCTGTGGATGCGCTTGCCTATCTTTCTAAGCGCTTCTTTCCTGCTCGAAGCCTCCTTCTTCAAGTTCAAGTATTCTCTAATATCTTTTACTATCTTTGAAGGGATTGGCGGCGACCTTACTACTCTAGGAGCCCAGCCTATCTCCTTCTTCAGCTCATTCAGTACAGAGCCGTACTTACCTATAGCAAGGTTTGGCTGCAAAGCTTCTATAGTTACCTCACCGCAATCGGCATCAAAATAAATATCTTTTATACCTGCTTCTTCAGGTATTATCTCCCTAATTTTTGGTTCTGCAAGTTCTTTGTCTACTAACATGACGGGGTCTGGCCTAATAACGACTCTTTTCCTAAGTGCCTGCGCTAACTGCCTGACAATGTCACCGTTAGTCGCAAATTCTTCAAGATTTTTGGTATAAACAACTACGTAAGGACCTTCAAATTCTACGTTGGTTAGTTCTATATTTGAAGGTATTGTCGCTCCTATTCTATCTCTTATTTTAGCCAGAACTTCTTCAATACCCATCGACTTTTCCCAAATTTAGAATTTTGCGTTTTCGCTGTTAGAGTTGCGTATAGAGTAAAGTTTAAAAAACCTAAGCGAGCTCAAGTTTCTCTTTCCTTTTTTTAATTTCTTCCTCTGTAATCTCTTTGTAGCCTTTTTTAGTTATTGTAACTATATCTACAGCATCGCCTGAAGCACTGTCTCTTTTCATAGCCGCTGTGAGGGCTCTCAACGCTAAATCCACACCTTCGTTCGTATTAATATCTTCTTTATAGTAGTCTTCGAGTACGCCATAGACATAAGGCAGTCCTGAGCCTGTAGCTACGTATTTATCTTCAATATTGCCTCCAGCAGGGTCTAACGAGTAAATATGATTGCCTTCATTATCTATTCCGCAAACTAGTAACTGAACCCAGAACGGGAAATATCTGCTGCTAGATAGTATATTTGCCATGAGTGTGGAAGCGCCTTTTACAGTTATGGCAACTCCTCTGCGCATTTTGTAGAGCGCTACCTCAGCACTAAGCCATCTTGCTAATAGCTGTGCATCGCCTACCAAACCAGCGGTAGTTATACTAAGAGCATCGTCAATTTTGAATATCTTCTTTGTTACTTTATGCGCTATGTGCGTACCCATAGTAGCTCTTTTTTCAGCGCCTATTACAACGCCGTCTTTGCAAACTAGTGCAAGCGTTGTTGTGCCTCTTTTTAAATTTTCAAATTCGGCAGGATACATTTTTAGCTATCTAAAAATTATTGCTAATAGTTAATAGAGCTACGAGTATTTAAATTTATTCAAATCTCGTGTGCGGAAACTATAATGTTGTTTTTGTCAGCTCTGGCACCCGTAATAGCTAGCTGTAGGGTAACTTATATTTAAGCATAGACGGTAGAGATGCATTTTGGATAGTTTATAAA
>JASEFT010000040.1 GCA_030018475.1 Candidatus Thermoplasmatota archaeon | reverse complement strand
ATGCTCGTTACTAGACTCATAGAGCTTAATTTATTACAAGAGCTTGCTAGATTTAAAAAAAATTTTACTTTACCTTTAAAACATCTGGATTTATATGCTGTAGCAAAGAATAATATTTTAATAAAGTCAAGAGCTCTCAAAGAACTTTGCCAATATTTAGCGATAGAATATAAGGCTGGAGAAAATGCTCTGGTGCTTTGGCAGCAGCGCAAGTTTGATGCATTAAAGAATCATTGCATTGAGCATGCCAGGGTTTTACACGAAATTCGTAAAAAATTTATTAACTTAAATATTTTAGAGAGGGATTAGAAAAATGAGAGAAGTAGTAGATATAAAGCTCGCCAGAAATCAAACTGTGAAAGAGCTTATAAGACAATTTGATTTGTCAGGTGGCTTTACCGCAAAAAAACTTGCTGCTGCCTGCGAAATATTGAATAAAATGCTCTTCGATAAAAAATGCTTGAAATTTTTGTCTTTCACTGCCAATATTGTTGCTACAGGCTGTAGAGGAGTAATTAGAGAGCTAGCTAAGCGAAAACTTGTAGATGCCATCATAACCACATGCGGGAGCTTAGACCACGACCTCGCAAGATGCTGGAAAAGTTATTATCAAGGCGATTTTACGATGGATGATGCACAACTGCACAGGACGAAAACTCACAGACTCGGCAATATTTTAATACCTTTTGATAGTTACGGAAAAATTCTGGAGAATAAACTTCAGACTGTCTTGAAAGAGATATGGCGAAAGCAAAAGAAACTTTCTACTAAAGAGCTTATCTGGGAATTAGGTAAAAGAATAAAAAACAAAAATTCTATAATTTACTGGTGCTATAGAAATAAAATCCCTGTGTTTATTCCAGGCATATTTGACGGCGCTTTAGGCTCGCAGCTATGGCTATTTTGGCAAGAACATAAAAATTTTGAGATCGCCTTATTTAAAGATCAGCAAGACCTCTGCGAATTGATATTTAATGCGAAACGGACTGGAGCTCTAATAATAGGAGGAGGTATTTCCAAGCATCATACTATTTGGTGGAACCAGTTTAGAAAAGGTTTAGATTACGCAATCTATATTACAACTGCAGTTGAATGGGACGGTAGTTTGAGCGGCGCTAGAACTACAGAGGCTATTTCTTGGGGTAAAATTAAAGAAAAAGCTGAGCATATTACTGTAGAAGGCGATGCTACTGTACTGCTGCCGTTGATGGCAAGCGCAATATTTGACTTAAAATGGAAAAAGAAGAATTGATTGCAAAACTAGAAAAATTTGCAGAAGAGCATGAGATTGGGTTTAGTGCGCAAAAATCGAAGTTAATAGAAGCGATACTGAAAAATAAAGGGTATTGTCCTTGCAGAAGAGTAAAAAGCCCTTCTACTATATGTCCCTGCGCTTACGCTCTTGAAGAAATTAAGCAACAAAATAAATGTTTATGCGGACTGTTTGTAAAAGTGAGGTTAAAATAAAGATGGAGCAAGATAGAGCAAAATTAGAAAGAGCTGTTAAAGAGCCTAAAATTCAGCAATTAGTTGAGAAAGGCAAAATCACAATAATTGACTTCTATACAGAATGGTGCCCGCCTTGTAAACTACTGAGTGAAGCTTTGGATAGAGTAAAAGATAAAGATGTTTCTGTGAGAAGGATAGATGTAGATAAAGAAGTAGAGTTAGCTGCTAAAATAGGCATAGATGCAGTGCCTTTCGTTGCAGTATTTGACAGAGCTCAAAAGCCTTTTATCGCATTTACTGGCTATAGAGATAAGGAAGAGTTAAGAGCTTTGATTGAAAGAGCAAGAGGAAGGTAGTCGGAATTCTAGCCACCCTACTACTGGCCACTATCTCCTTCTCCTAATTCTTCGCCAGAGAGCGAGCGCAATAATAAAAGTAGCAATACCAAGAACAAATGCAATAACACGCCAGTAAGTTATTTCCTTGCCAACTAATACTCTTATTGTAACAGCATTATTCCCTTTATCAAGTTCATTAAACGTAACATTTTCGTTTGCCGGTAATACATCAGCTCTTAAATTATACCAGCCTGAGCTCGTAGGCGTAGTCCAATTAAATGAAAAGGTAATATTTTGTTTTGCAGCTAATTCAGGTACTGTCGTAGTATTGATGAGCTCTCCATTTGCATAGAAGTTAAGCTTGAAATCTCCTTCTACTTTTGCATCTACAATTGCTAGATTTTCTACAGTGATATTTACAGTTACAGTTTCGTTAGGCGCCGGATGAGAATTAGAAAGCGCAATCTTAGTAATTGCTAAGTCAGGCAGAGAGACAATTGCAGTAACGTTTAAAGCGCTAATATTTCTCTGGCTACCATCTTCCCAATAGCTTTTACCTATAATTTTGATCGTTGCTCTCTCACCAACCGATGCGTTGAGAGGAGAGGTAACTGTCAGCTTAATTTCTTGCTCGTCATAGCCTTTTTGGAATATAACCGAGTCTTTATCTAAACTAGCATTCCAGCTCAATGGGACATCCTCTAAACTAAAATTAACAGAATCGATACCGTTGCCTTCATTAAATACTTTAATAGAATAAGTAGTGCTGTTAGTATAATTCCAGTGTATTCCTCTTTCAAATTCCTCGCATTTTATATTAAATCCGTAGAGCTGCTTTATATTTACAACAGTATCTACAGAAGCTTTCCTTGTAACATCCCTACCGGAAGTAGCTGTTATCTTTACTGTATTATTACCTGCCTTCGCTCTAGTGCCTGAAGTAACATTAACCATGAAGCTACCAACTTCACGAGGCTTTAAAGTTATATTAGAAATATTAAATTCCGCTTTCCAGCCTTCTCCCAGCTCTTCGGGAGGCTCAAAGCCAAGTACAAAAGTATCTTCTAAATTACCTGTGTTCATTATTGTGATGTTATATTGAGTTGTTTCGTTCTGCGATATAGTAGCGAGCTCAGATTCGTTCCAAGTAAGAGTTGCATTTGCAGGTATCGTGAAATTCAAATTGAATTCGAACGTTTTCGTTAAATTTATAATTTCATCACAAGTGTAGGTAACATTCATGTTGTATTCGAATGTAGTGATATTGGCTCTGAAACGGTGCTCGCCTTTAGGCAAAATTATTTGATAGCAGCCTTCAACGTCCAAAGTTATATTTTTAAGCTCGTTAATGGAAATATTTACAATTTGTGAAATATTATTTTGCGATGCCTGCTTGTAGATTCCTTCAAGATTGTAATAGTAACCTATGCCGTAAACTCTGAAGCATCTGGTCATACTGATATTGCGAAGATATTCTCCTTCAGCAGTTATATTATCAGGAGTGATTTCTAGTTTGTCGAGAGCTCCGTAGGCATCGCCCCAAGCAGTAGCATAGAACACATGAATATCATAGAGCCCAAACTGCAGGGAAGTATTATAAAAGCCTGTAGCGTTTGATTTAACTTTGAGCTCCTTGCTTATAAATTCTATTTCTACGTTTGGTATTACGAAATCGCCAGGTTCAAAAACATTATTCATATTTTCATCGTAATAAGTGAAGCCAACAAGAGTTATGTTAGTAATACTTAGATAGAGATCTTTCTCGTAATTTTGAATGCCTACATTAAATATTGTGCTGAAAAATTCAAATCCTGCCCTCTTCGCACTAATATTGTACTCACCTGGCGCTAAGTAAATAATGTAATTACCATTTTGGTCTGTTGTTGTGTTGTATGTTATATTTGAAGTTGTATTGGTAATTAAAAGCTCAATGTTTTTAATAACCTGCTCTTTGCCATCTGTATCCTTATATTTGGCAAGACCTCTTAGTTTTATTACAATTTCGCGATTAACTGAAATATTATAAAATTTATTTTGCGAAACCGCTAGCAATTCCTCACATGTATAAGTTAAATTACCATAGTCTCTCTCTTCAGTATGATTTACAATAACTTGATATTTGCCAGGTAGCAAAAGGATTGTATAATTTCCATTCTCTACACTTGCATTTCTTGTAATATTTGAAACAACGTGCAGAAATGTTAATGTAACAGACTCTTTCACTGTTTCGTTCTCAGCCCAGTAAACAGTACCGTTAACTTCCCAAGCTTTTACCAAAGTTATATTCTTTGTATAGTTATGTTTAGATACATTGAGAGAATCTAGGCAAAGATAAGTGATGTTTTGATAAGTTGCATTACCATTTTGATAGGTAATGTTTTCTAAAATGTACTCTGCAAATATACTGTAATTACGCTCCTTAAGCCAAACTTCGTAGCTAGCATTTTCGTCAACTAAAACTGTAGTGTCCCAAGTACCGTCTATAAGTTTAAATTCTAAAGTTATGTTGGGAAGCGTTCTGTTCTCGTCAGTTGTATTTAACCACACTGTACCGTTGACCTTTAATTCTTTTTCTAACGTGATATTATGATAAGTTTCGTTTGTACCGAGCTCAATATTGAACGACTCATTATAGCAGTACCTTATCAGCGCTTCGTTTTTGATACTACTGTAATTTACGGCAATGTAATAATTTCCTGGATTTAACTCGAAAGTATAATTTATAGCTTCTGCAGTTATATTAAGAGTAATATTTGTAGAAAGTGCAACATCATCGGTTGCATTCAAAAATATAGTAATATTGAGCCCTGCTACTGGCTTCTCACAAGTGATATTCAAAACGAGGCTTGCATTTTTAGGCTTTAAGAAAATGTTGTGTTCGAGAGGCTCTAATCTGTCGGTGCTCTCATTCCTGGTTTCGGTGACGTAGAGTGTACGATTGAAGAGTGTAAGATTAAAACAATCTTCTTTAAAATCAGCGTTGCTAAAATCAAGCTCTATATTATAAGTTCTATTGCCTATTAAATAAACATTGTAATTTTCTAAGTTTGTAGTCTCTAAAGTACCGTTTTCAGAGCTGAATTTGAGCACCAAATTTCTGATAGGCTTGTCTTTAGTTTCGTCAACGTCGTAGTGCACTATCCCGTAAACTTTCACTCCTTCTACAAGCTTCAAATCTCTATTTAAATAAGCTCCTGCTGAAATGCTCACGCGCTCGCAATGTACGAAAGTTGACTCATTAAATGTATGGTGAGCGATAATAGTATAGTTACCTTCGCTCAAATAAGCTTCGTAATAGCCTGTAGAATTACTCTTAATTGTAAGATTGTAGCTATCTGATGTAAAATTAACCAGTGCGCCACTCGCTCCATTACCTTCTAAAAGCACTTTGCCGTATAGTTTTGCAGCCTGCTCCAAACAGATGTCATGCATATAGTAAGACTCGTTAAAAACTACCAGTGCGTGATAAATCCATGTAACGTTTTCATCAGTATGCAGTGCACTAACTGAGTACCTACCGCACTTTAATTCAATTTCGTACGAACCATTTTCGCAGGTAACTGTTTTCTCGGCTTTGTTAGTCTCTAAATTTTTGAATCTTATAGCGGCGTAAGTAGCTGGCTTGCTTTTATTTGCAATATAAGCAGTGCCGTTAATTTTAGAGCTTGAGTATAGAGTAATAGTCTTGTTCCTTAGCTCGCCGTATAAAAGTTCGAAACTTTCTTCGCTTTTAAGGTAGCCTGGCTGATAAATAGTGATGTTGTACCTTCCTGGAAGGAGTTTGTTAACTTTAAAGCTACCATTTACAGCAGTCTCGTTATAATAAGTATTATTTGTTAAATCGCATAAACTGCAAGATGCATTTGCAATGGTATTGTTATCATAGTAAATTGTATAATTGACAGTGCATGGCTTTACTCTGAGCTCTTCAGTCTTAGATTCCCCGGGCAAGCTGAACTCCAAGCTCTTCGCAATATCAAGCTCTCTTAAAGTTGAGCTCAAATTTAAAAATACTTGGTATGTGCCTGGGGGCAGTCCTTTAAATTCGTAATAGCCGTCTTGCAAAGTTATATTGGTAAAATTCTTATCACCTTTTCTTAGAATAGCAGTACAGTTAGAAATAGCGCTTTCGTCATCATCCCAAACAGCATTTCCACTTAAACTGCACGATTTAACTGTAAAATTAAGCTCAATACTTTTCATTTCACGAGCTTCTTCGTAAGTTATTCTAAGAGTTGTAGTATTAAGCTGGGAATTGCTCGTCTGCGTTATTTTCTCGCCAAGCTCGTCAAGCTCGCCAATACTAGCTACGATTGTAACTGTATAGTTATTTTCAGGCATACCAAAAGGTGCTGTGAGTTTAAAGTAGCCCTCGCTGTCGGTCAAAACTCTATCGTGCGGTATTCCTAAATCGTCAATTACAGTAACATGTACATTTGAAACGGGTTTGTTTTCTTCTGTAACGACTCTTCCTGTAATGTTAGCGCCTTCGTAATATTTCATTATTCTAAGTCCTGGATTTATGTAAACAGCCCTGAAGTGCTTTTGCATCCAGCCGGGCATAGGGAGTAAATTATGCTGTGTTGCAAGCCAGTCTGGTCTTCCTGAAAGCTCCGGATGTATACCAGGTATTCCGAAAGTATCAATGTCCATTCCTACATCGAGACCGCTATAGCCAATGTAAGCTCTGTAAAACATTGATTTGAAGAAAGGCTCCTTGTATTTTAGCTTATACGCGAGAGCTCTTGGGGTGTATTCACGAGTGTACCTCTCTAACATCCTTTCACGCCACTCACTGAACTCTTCCGCAGTCATAAACCCGGTAGGATCTCCAACTCTATCGCCCTTTCTATCAACAACTTCACCTTGAATTAAAATTTCGAAAAACTCGTTCACATCCTGATCGCTAAGCACAGTCGGAGCGTAGTAAATACCTGTATTAGCCCAGTTGAACGGAAACATTCTCTGGTCTGCTGCAAAGTAACGAATGCTATGACCAGTAAGAGCTTCGAGCTCATGCAAAAGTTTAACTAACAACGCATCATCAAACTCAGCAAAAAACACCATTGCTGCTGCATACATAGTATTCTCGCTGTGGAGTCCTACATTGTGCTGCCTGTCTGCAATATCGTAAGTACGCTTATGGCATTTATCGAAATTGCCTAGAACTTCTGAAAGATAATAATCAGGATTTGTGATTATATTTTCTAGCTTGAGTGCGTTTTCCTCGCCTAAATATTCACTCAGAGTGGCTTTTACTTTATCGTTGAGCTTGCCTTCCCTAGTCCTTTGCGCATAAAGTATTCTTGTAATGAAGACCGCTATAGCTCTTGTCTCGTCCTGAGCTGTGATGAAATTGCCTGCTGGCGGTATGCCGTTCTGAAAATTGTCTGCAATTGTAGGATGCCTGCCATCTTGAACGCACTGGAAACCATAATCCCACCATGCAATGAATGCAGGTCTTCTTTCAATCGGCAGTTCTGTATCTTGTGTAGAAAGCCATTTCAAGCCATGGAACCAATAATCTGCAAGATAGCTCTGTCCGTGAGTGCCTAAATACTGAAGCCCCACATAAGATTCTTTCTTAAGCCACGATGGCAGCCAATCGTAGATCATTTTATCATAATATCCTTTCTTCTCGTAAGGTATTCCTGCATCAATTGCGCCCCAAGCGTTGGGAAGCATTACAGAGAACACAACGAAGAGCACGCAGGCTACATGCTTTAATTTCATACCTTTTCTTAAAGCTCTTAACTTTTCATAGCGCATTGCGTAAACGTTTTTATGCATCGTTCTAAAATCTAATTTTTTTATGATTTCGTATATCAGCCATGCAGGAAGTACCGCATAAATAGGTACAGCATTGAACATGAAGCGCACTGCAGAAAGTGTCATCCAAATAGCTGTTGCGCCCCACACGCTAATCAGCAGTTTATCTTTCTTCCAGGATTTAATGTAATGAATAATTAGAATGAAAAGAGCTACTAACGTTAAATAGAAAGTGATTATTCCGTACGCAAACACGCATCTATTCAAATCTGTAGCTTGAGCTTCGCCAATAGTGCCATAAACTTTTGTCTTTATTATATAGCCCATACCGCCCAACAGTGTAGAAGCTATTCCTGGCAAGAAATGCTGGAGCGCAAAATAGCCGACTGTGCCTACGAGAATTAGAGAAGGCAGGAATATCACCCAAGGAAGATCTCGAGTAGGTACGAACAAAATGCTCAATAGCAGAAACGCTATTAAAAAGTACCAAATCCAAGGTATAGCGCCCTGAAGAACGCCCGTTAGTGTAATTCCAAGATAGTAGGGCGCTGATATTGGTGATAGAATTGCAGGTATAATCACAGTGGTGAGCACAACTAATGATAGAGCAAGCGAATCCTCATGCCTTATATGGTTTATTACTAACTGGACTAAATAATAGATAAGCAGTATACCGAAAACATATACATAGCCTTCCCAAGTGAGCATGACTGTCAACATAGAAAATGCTGCTAACGCACTCCACCCAATAGCAGTTTTGTTATTTCTGATGCATTCTTTCAAACCCAACTTTATGTCTTTGGGCTTTCGCCAACTTGAGACCCATTTCTTTTCGTTAAGTGATTTTAAAGCTTTAACTAAAAAGAAAAACGCTACTACAATAAAGAACATGTAGAAAGGATCGTGATCGCTCAATCCGAATCCTGTGCCCTGAATGTGGTCAGGCATAATTGCAAGTAAGAGAGCAGCAATAATACCTACTTTCCTGCTGTTGAAAAGCTCTTTGCCAAGATAGTAGATTGGTATTACAGTTAGAGCGCCCCAAAGCGCCGGGGCTATAGAAAGTGCCCAAAGTGCTGAGGTATAAGAGTCGCCATTAAATAAAGGTGTGAATAGCAAACCTAGAACAGAAGAGAACCATCCGAACAGAGGAGGTCTTGGATTAGTACCTAAAGATGGATAATTTATAAGCTCGTCATAAGTTAGATGGCTTTTTTTAGCTACTATATTCTCTACAATCCTGCCGTAATAATAAGGGTCTGTACCCACCCATGAAAAACCTCTTCCTGTAGCAGGCTCGAAATTAAAATAAGTCCTTAGAAAGAAGGCGCTCAAAACTAGAAATATCATTACTCCTACAACAAAATAATTTTCTTTAAGCCAATGCAGCTCAGGCTTGTGCAAGAGCAGAATTGAGAATATCAGTAGAGGGCTGGAGTAAAGAACTAATACAAAAAACCCTACAGACCATACATTCCTAGGAAGTAAAAGTTCGTGCAGCGCTAAAACCAATCCAAAAAGCGCTATAATGGCAATGCTGAGAGCTTGGGCTGGGTTGGTAGCAAGCCTCTCTGGAGCAAAGCAACCCCAATGGATTAGATAGAAAATTGTAGTTAGTACTATTACTGTATAGAAAAACCAGCTGAGCGCTTCATTGGTACTATACCGCGCACCTACAACTGAGCTTACAAATGCGCCAAGCGTTAATAGCATCAAAGGCTTTCTGTCGTAAACTCCGAACAAGCCGAACGCTATCAATAAAGTTGCAAGTCCTAACAAAAAATATTGGTATATTCCATAACTTCCTATACCGCCTAAAAGCTCATTTAAAGATAGTGACAAAGGAGGCAGTGCAAGCGCTAGAGCAACGCCTGCAAACAGCATGCAAGTGAATAATCTATCTGAAATTTTAGCTCTTAATTTAAATACAGAAACAGTTACCAAAAACAACCCAATACTTAATAAAGCGAATGCATAGTTTTCGTAGCCGTGAGCTGCAATTAGTTTATGCAAAGGCATAAAAATTGCTGCTAAGATAATACCTAATAGAAGTAAAACTGAAAAGTCAAGTTTAGCTATTTTTTTGCTAGCGCCCAAGATGCTTGCGCTCTTCATTTCGCTCCTTTCAAATATTCTACAACCTTATTAACGTTTACTTTCTCTTGCATTCCTGTAGCCATATCTCTTATAATCACAGAATTTTGCGCTAACTCGTTCTCGCCAAGCAATATAACTTTAGAAGCTTTAATCGAATCTGCGTAAGTTAAATTTTTAGCTAGACTTCTACCAATAGTATCAATATCGCAACTGAAATTGCTTTTTCGTAGCTTAGTAGCGAGTTCAAAAGCTTTTCTCTTCACCTCGTTACCATCTACAGGAACAACATAGATTTCAACGTGCTCCTCAGGCAATTTTACACCTTGCAATTCAAGTGCTAGCATTACTCTATCAAAGCCTATTGCAAAGCCTGTAGTAGCTATTTTCTCACCGCCTAAAACTTCTACAAGCCTATAAGTACCTCCCCCGCAGAGCTGCTTTTCAGCCCCTAAGTCCTTGCAGTCTATTTCAAATACCATTCCCGTATAGTAAGCCAAGCCTCTGGCTATGCTCAAATCAATATTATAGTTATTTTCAGTTACTCCGAAGGCTGGTAGTATATCAAGCAGCGCTTTGAGCTCAGCTAAAGAATTCTTGATTCTTACATTTCTAAGTAATTGCTGATTTTCGAAAATTGCAGAGCCTTGAGTCAGTACTCTTATAAGCTCCTCGTAACCTTCCACTTCTTCACGCAAATAATCAAATTCCTTTTTATCGACCAAACTTAGAACTGAGGGCTGTCTTGAAACAGGTATTTTATAAATTTGGAGTATAGCTTTTAAAGCGCCCAAATGACCTATTCTGAGAATGTAGTTTTTAACTCCTGCTGCTTCAAGGAGTTCTTTAGCAAGTGCAATAACCTCAGCTTCACTTTCTCTACCGCCACCGATGTACTCAGCACCAAAATGCCAAAACTCTCTATATCTAGCTCTTTGAGGCTCTTCGTAACGATAGCAGCTACCGAAATAAAATAATTTTAGAGGTTTTGGTAGAGCTTGTAGCTCTTGGATATAAAATCGCATTACAGGCGCGGTAAGCTCGGGTCTGAGCGCGAGCTTCCTGCCTGACTTGTCTTTGAACGTGTACATCTGCTTGACTATTGCTTCGCCACTCTTCTTTACAAAAATATCTGCATGCTCGAAAATAGGAGTGGATATTTCACTATACCCGAAATTTTTGCATACTTCGCGCATTTTTTGCTCTATATACCTGCGCTCGAGCGTCTCTTTAGGCAGAAAATCCCTCGTGCCCTTAACACGTTGTAGTAGAGCCATTATTGTAGTGTAAAGAACAAGTACCTAAAAGAAATTTTCGGTTGCTACGCCTTTCCTCATCTCGTTTATAAAATCAAACCTCCACTACAAATTAACAAGAGAGAGCCTATTACAGGGAAGAAATAACTTAACAGAAAGAAAAGGAAGAAAAGCTCCATTCCGGACATTATACATAGACCAATCGGAAAGTAAGTAAAAAAACAAAGGAAGGGTGCCTAGCTTTGCTAGAGGGGATGGGATGAGACTCTAACACCTAGGTGGGACCCTTCCGATAAATTATATTGTAGTAATTGGTATTTATAGTTTTCTTGGCTTCCTGCGCTAGACGAGAAGAGTTTTACTACTTTTTTCTTTCTTCTTACTGCTGTTCTAAATAGTTCCCCGTGCATTATCCAAACTAAAAGCTAAAAGAGATGCACGAGGGGGAAGAGCATGAAATTACTGATTGATTCCTTCGCGCTAACAGAGTTTTTTAAAGGCGGCATTCTTGGAGAGGGGGCTAAAAAGTATATTGAGAGAAGCGAGGAGGTAATTACTTGAAATCTTTGAAAACACACTACCGAATAATTGATATTGATGAGGGACTGTGGCGAAGGCGGTTGAATTAAAGAAAGAATTTAAACTCCCAGCAACGGACTGTTTAATCTACGCAGCAGCTAAAATTAACAACGCAAAATTGCTATCCGGCTGCCCGCATTTCAAGAAATTATCAAAACAAAAAGATGTGATCATTCTCGAATAACTGGAGATGTGTATTCAGTAGTTCCGAAGGTGTTTTTCCGAGTATAAATTAAATATTTTGTATGCCGTACGAGACCATATGGGATGGGATCCACATGATCTCTCCGACATACAATAAGAAAATAGGTAAAGAAGTTAAAAAAGCTATCCAAAGCTACATATACGGCAATTTTCCGGCAACTGAGAACTACAACGCCAAGTACACCAGTCATGAGTTGCTAGATGTGATTATATACTCAGTAGCGAACGAATACTTTATAGAAGAAGGCTCTGAGCTGCTCAGGATGAGCAGAAAGAAAGTAGCGGATGGAGATACAATATTTTACAGAATCAAGCTTGCTATTTCTGGCAGTAAAAGCACCCTTTTGACCTACTCTAAGATGTGCCCACATTTCTTTTACCCAATTAAATTTTCCTAAGAAGAAAAACGGAATACATCTTTATCATTGCTAGGTCTGGAAAATCTCTACGCCATTTCTCTCCCTTCGTAAAAAGAGTCATACAAAGAAAAAATCTCGGGGTAACGCTCTAGATCCAGCCAGCTTACAAATTCTGCTGCAGTTACTAATTTCCCAGTTGCTGGATCTACAAATCCTCCTGAGAGCCTTTTCAGCTCTTCTACAAACCCTTTTTCTAGCTCACCATACCACTTGATCTCCTCTCCCCGACAGGTTTTTAATCTCCTAATTATATCTTCATTGTCGGGAATCAATTCCCATCACCAGGAGAGGTATCTATTTAGGAAAAGAAAACCTAATGGATATCAACCCCCTACCTTTGGAAAAATTAGTTACGCTTTTATACGAGAAAGCTCAATCTGTTTGACCCTCCAAAAACTCTAAAATCTTCTAAAGATATTCTAAATTAATGGATTTATTAGAATATCGTGCAAAAGAGGTTTTCTCTAAATATAGCATTCCTGTGCCCAAA
>JASEFT010000039.1:4073-12888 GCA_030018475.1 Candidatus Thermoplasmatota archaeon | reverse complement strand
CAAAATCAAAAAGCTTCGTTTGGGCTATTAGTTGACTGTTGAAGAGCTTTTTTAAACACCGCTCTTTGTTAAGTCTTATTGCATCAAACAGATTAGAAATAGGCCAATCTGCTCCACTCTTAAAAACCGAGCGTCAGCTTTTTATATTCAAAACAACATTATCGTCTGTATCATACCTTTTCTTAAAGTAGATTTGTGGTATATATAATCGTAACAATGGGACGAAAAAGAGTTCATTTTTTCACCCTCCGAACTTCAACTGCTTCATTAAAGCTTTCCTCATTTTTCTATCGCCTACAAATCCTCTAACAGCGCGCTTTGATAGATTGTAATAGCGCAATAACTCTTTTACATCTTTAGGCTCCCTTCCTGAGCCTAGCGCTATCCTTTTTAATCGAGAGGTTTTCACTAAACTTGGGTTCTCGAGCTCTTCTTTTGTCATACTCTGCATAATATATTTGAACTTTTTTAGCTTCTCTTGGGTCTCTTCCATCTGCTGATCAGAAACTTTTGATTTCATACCAAAAGGTAATAGGTCAACAATTTTTTGCAAAGGCCCCATTTTACCAAGCAATTCCATCTGCTCATACATATCTTTAAGAGTGAACTTACCTGAGACTATCTTTCTAGCAACCTCTTCAGCTTTTTCTTTCTCAGCAACTTCCATTGCCTTTTCAAGTAATGCTTGGATATCGCCCATACCAAGCAGTCTAGAGATAAAGCGCGGAGGATCGTATTTCTCTAAATCATCTATTTTTTCGCCAACACCTACAAAAACAATGGGAGCTTTACTTTCCGCAACTGCGCTGAGCGCTCCTCCACCCTTAGCAGAGCCGTCTAATTTAGAGAGCACAACCCCTGTTATTCCTATCGCTTCGTGAAATGCTCTCGCTTGATTGCCAGCTTGCTGACCTATAGTAGCATCGAGAACAAGTATCTTTTCATTTGCTTTAGTGGCTTCAGCAATGTCTTGCATCTCTTGAATAAGATCTTTTTCTAAAGAGTGTCTTCCAGATGTATCTATAATTATTACATCGCAGGATTTAAGCTCTTCAAGACCTTTTTTCACAATCTTCACAGCGTCTTTTTCTTTAATATCGCCGTAGACAGGCACATTAATCATTTTACCGAGCTGGGCTAATTGCTCGTAAGCAGCCGCTCTATGAACATCACTCGCAAGCATACCTACTTTAAGACCTTTTTTTTGATAATATTTAGCAATTTTAGCGCAACTTGTGGTTTTACCCTGCCCATACAATCCTACCATCATTATTATCTGTTTCTTAAGCTCGAGCTCTTTAGTAATGCCTACAATTTTAACAAGCTCGTCGTAAACTATTCTAACAACATGCTCTTTGGAGCTCATTCCAGGTAAAGGCTTCTCTGTTAGAGCTCTCCGCTCTATTTCCTTAGTTAAGTTGAGCACAAGTTTAACATTAACGTCAGCTTGCAGCAGAGCTCTTTGCAAATCTTTTACAGTTTCTTTTATAAGTTTACTGTCTATGAAAGGCGCTGTTGCTATCCTTCTCAGAGCCGTGCGTAATGCGCTACTCAAACTCTCAAGTACCATTTTAAATGAAAATAGTGCTGAGTAATATTAAAAGGTATCTGTCATTGACCACAACAAAAATTTATTACGCTAATACCATTACTAGAATATGGTAAATCTAAAAAAGCTAGCTGCTGAAAAAGCTGTTGATTTTGTCAAAGACGGTATGGTTGTAGGGCTTGGCACAGGTAGTACTGTGCTTTATGCGCTCAAGAAACTTGCTAAACTTATCCAAAACAAGGAGCTCAATATTATAGGGATTCCTACCTCTAGGAAAACTGAAAAAATTGCAAAAAAACTCAAAATTCCTTTAAGTACCTTAAATAAGTATCCTGAGATCGATATTACGATAGATGGAGCTGATGAGATTGATACTAAATTAAATTTAATTAAAGGTCATGGCGGAGCATTATTAAGGGAGAAAATAGTAGCGAGCTGTAGTAGAAAAGAGGTTATAGTTGCAGATGAATCTAAGCTCGTTAGGTGTTTGGGAGAGAAGTTTGCTTTGCCTGTAGAAATTTGTAAATTCGGGTATAGCGCTATTGCTAAGAAAATCAATTCAAAATTTGGCTGCAAGGTGGAGCTTAGAAAAGTTGGTAATAGAATTCTAGTAACTGATAATGGAAACTATATTTTGGATTGCAAATTTAATAAAATTACCAATCCTAAAAAGCTAGATTACGAGTTAAACAATGTTGCTGGCGTTGTAGAAAACGGGCTTTTTGTGGAAATTGTTGATAGTGCGATTATTGGCACATCAAAAGGCTTGAAATTACTTAGCTGAGAAATGAGTTGCAACAAGCTTTCTTAACAGCTCTAAATTTTTAGTAACTTTTTTCAGTTCTCTTAACTTGCACTTCTCTAGTTTTTTTGTTATTTTTTGGGGCGACTGTACTAGCCTGTAAGCGTACATAGGGCGACCTTTACAGCCTTTCTTTATGTTCGTTTTCGCAACAAAGCCTTTTTGCTCAAGCATTTTTAGGGCTACTGAAACTTCAGGCTGGCGTAATGAAAGGGCTCTTTCTACTTGTGCGGAGACGGTCTCATTCACTTTAAAAAAGAATACTAAAACCTTGGCTAGATTTTTAGCAATACCTATAGTTGTTAGCAATTTTACGATCTTCTTATCGTTTCTATCAAGTAGTAGCTTCTTCCTCATATTACTAATTTACCTTCTTCAAGTATTACCCTGCCGTCTACCTTCACGGTAGGCTCTTTTATCACTGCCACAGCTTGTGCACCGCATTTTATTTTACCGCCAAACGCAAAGTTATCTCCAAAGCTTAAATGGCAAGTTCCTAGCGCTTTTTTATCTTGAAGTGGAAAGCCAATAATTTTAGCTTTGGGATTTAACCCAATACCAAACTCGCCAACTGCTCTACCAAGCTTTCCTTTTTTGGTCAGTAATTTTTCTGCTTCCTCATTTTCACTCTCTGCAAAACCATCTTTAACAATAATTCTCAAAGGGTTTTGTAGTTTTTTACCGAAAGAGCCATCTACAATTAGAGTGCCGTTCGCACTGCCTTCGTTAGGAGCTATGAATATTTCGCCAGCAGGTAGATTTGTAAGCTTAGAGCGTTCTCTGCATATACCAGTATCTTCAGTAACCCATTTTCTACCGTCAGTACTCAGAGTTACATATGTACCTAGTTTTGTTTCTATTTCTATCTTCCTACAATTTCTAACAGCCCAGTAAATTTTTTTTATTCTTTTCTCAATTTCTTCAAAGTCTGCGCTTAGACTCTCAAATATTTCTTCTGTAATGCCTGGAAGCGCAGCTATTCTAGCGCCACTTCTAGTTGCAGCTTTGCGGGCTTCTGTATGAGTTAGAGAGAACTCAGTTGCCGCAATAATCACATCAGCATGCTTCATAGCCTCCGCCACTGCAGCAGGCGGCTCTTCATTATCAGCTTTTGTAGGTAGTATTTTAACAAGCACAGGCTCTGCTTTAACTTCCTTCGCTGCCTCAAACAAAGCTTGACCTATATTCTCTTTAGAAGTATCGATAATAATAACGGCTCTCTCTCCCTTCCTTACGCCCATGCATGTACTTATTATTGTTTTAGCGCTTTCTTGTAGACCCATTTTCCTCTCTCCCCATCCGAGCAAGCCAAAGCAAACGGATATATCTTTTCCACCTTTTATATATTACGGATAATGTAGTCCTAGTGACGGTATACTTACACCTTTTCCTCTGTGAACTCTACCGATAAGTTTAGCTTCAGCCACGCCTTTAAGCTCAGCCAAAATGTTATCTGCTGCTTTTTTATCTGCAATTATGCAAAAGCCAAGTCCCATATTAAAAGTCTGATACATTTCTTTATTTTCTACATTTCCAAGCTCTTGGAGCGTAGCGAAGACTGGATGTGGCTCGAAAATCTCCTCTAGCCTAAAATTTACATTACTATTTATTCTGCTTATTTTTCTTATACCACCGCCTGTAATATGTGCAAGTCCATGAATTTTAAATTTTTTGGCTACATTGATAATTTCTTTAACGTAAATTCTAGTAGGTGTGAGTAGTATTTCACCCCATGTTTTATTAGAATTAGGAAATTTATCGCTATAGCTGATTTCGTTAAGTTTTAGAATTTTTCTTGCAAGAGTTAAGCCGTTAGAATGTATTCCAGAGCTTCTTAGACCAATAATAACATCACCATGTTTTATATTACTTCCTGTTATTATTTTAGTTTTCTCTACAAAGCCCAAGCAAGTGCCTGCAAGATCGAAGCCTTTTATAAGCTCCGGCAGTATTGCAGTTTCACCGCCAATAATTGAGATATTAGCAAGTTTAGCGCCTTTGTTTAAGCCTTTACCTATCTGCGCAACAATTTTTTCGTTAGGCTTCCGAAGCGCTAAATAATCTACAAAACTCAAAGGCTCTGCTCCTACGCAAATGCAATCGTTTACATTCATTGCGACGCAATCTATGCCAACGGTATCGTATTTTTTTAGAGCTTCTGCAATTAGAGTTTTTGTTCCTACACCATCGGTACAAAGTGCAAGCGCATACCTATCAAAACTTACAAGGCCCGCAAAATGATGTTTGATTTTCAGAGGCTTGCCAATGCCTTTTCTAGCAAACTTTAACTCTTTTCCAATTGCGCTTATCGCTTCCCTATGCTTAAGGATATCAACGCCTGCTTTTGCGTAAGTGAGCTTTTCTTTTTTCATGCTCATAAATCACTCTGCTGTTATAAAAATTTTATCTTAGGTCAAATCGCCGCAAACACAATGGACCTCGTAAATAATGTCCTGCAAAAGCTGAAAATTCTCTTTTTTTAGACAAGAAATAGGTATGAAGCGCTCGGCTCTTAGCCCTATAACAGTGCTTAGGTTACTAATAACATCTACAATCATTCCTGATGATTTGCCTTTTACTTGCTCAACAAGCTCAATAGGATTTTCGAAATTTTTTTTCAATTGAATAATTTCATTTTCATTAAGAAGATCAATTTTATTGAAAATATTGATTGTAGGCATGCCGAACCTTAACTTGATCATTAAAGAAAATAGAAGATTTAGTAGTAGATTCTTAGGCTCTTTGCATAGCTCTGCATCCATTAAAAAAATTCCTATCCCTTTTTCTAATCTTTTCACAATTTTTCTATCTAATTCTTGAAAGAGCCATATCTCGTTCTGGCCTGGAGTATCAAGTAATATATAATCGCCTACCACCTCATCAATGCCACTCATTACCTTATCAATATTTTCGTTCATCATTCTCATAGCTTCTATCATAGCGCCGTTAGGACCTAGATTTTTCTCTTTCATTATTTCCTTAACTGTAAAAAAATTTCTTAAATCGAAATTAGCTTTGTAGCCGAGCCACTCAGCGCCAGGATCTAAATTTATCCTTCCTACCTTGTAGTTTTCACTAAGCCAATCTCCAAACTCTTTTACAAGCAAAGTTTTTCCACTACCTGCAGGACCGAATATTATCAGCATTTGAGGAGCTTACTTAATTTTTGGCTTTTTCATCTTAATGTAAATGAGAAGAGATAAATTTCCAGAATAAATAAATCTTTGTTGCTTAGGATTCATTAGATTAGCTATTTAACACCTCAGGGTTAACGCAAAAATCAGGTTTCTCTCTTTTTAGAACTTTCAATACCTGTTCTGCAACAGTGGTACCAGCCTTTTCCTGCGCTTCTTTTGTACTAGCTCCTAAATGGGGAGTGAAAATCACATTATCTAATTTTAGCAAAGGGCTGTCTTTAGGAGGCTCAACTTCAAAAACATCTAACGCGCAGCCTGCAATTTTTTTATCTCTCAGCACTTTATAGAGCGCTTTTTCATCTACAATACTCCCACGAGCACAGTTTATTAAAAAAGCGCTTGACTTCATTTTTGCAAGTTCTTTTGCGCCAATCAGATATTTTGTTTCTTTAGTCAAAGCTGCATGGATAGTGATAAAATCAGAATCCCTAAGCAGGGTATCAAGAGTTACAGGTTCTACCCCCATCTCTCGCACTTTCTCCTTTGTTAGATAAGGGTCGTAGGCTATGCATTTCATTCCAAAAGCCCTTGCCCTTTTTGCTACCTCACTGCCAATTCTACCAAGTCCTATAAGGCCTAAAGTCTTTTCGTCCAACTCTAGTCCCATCAGAGATTTCTTCTCCCATTTACCTTCTTTTGTTGTCTTGTCTGCTTTCGTAAGATTTCTGGCAAGCGCTAACATATGCGCAAAAGTAAGTTCAGCAACTGATATCGTGCTACTTGTAGGTGCATTAACGACAATGATTTTACGCTCGCTCGCTTCTCTAACGTCAATATTATCTACTCCAACGCCTGCTCTACCTATTACTTTCAAATTTTTACCTGCTTGAATTACTTCTTTTGTTACCCTCGTTCTGCTACGAACAATTAAAGCATCGTAGCTTACTATTTCTTTCAGAAGCGCTTCATAGCTTAGCTCAGAGTAAATAACCTCGAACTCCTCCTTCAGTTTTTCAATTGCTTTTTCGGCTATTTCATCTGCAACGAGAATTTTCATAAAATGATAATCGTAATGCTATTTTAAAAGGGTATCGAAAGTAATTTCAGTTACCAAGCGGATTTCAAATTGATGAGGGTCTGCCTTGGCGGAACTTTTGATCCTTTACATAGAGGTCATAAAAAGCTAATTGAGAAGGCGTTTGAGCTAGGCGATGAGGTTGTTATAGGCTTGAGCTCGGATGAATTTGTTAATAAGACCAAAAAATGCTATAGAAAATATAATTTGAGGAAACGCTCGCTCGAAAGATTTCTTTTGAACTTCAGGCCTAAGAAATTTAAAATCGTGAAGATAGATGATAGATATGGTACTGCAGTCACAGAAAATTTTGATGCGATAGTAGTTTCGCCTGAGACACTGCCTATAGCAAAGCAAATTAACAAGCTCAGAAGAAGCTCAGGAAAAAAAACTCTGAAAATAATAAAAATACCTTTCGTGCTCGCAGAAGATTCTTTGCCGATAACCTCTACAAGAATAAAATCTGGGATAATTGATGAAGATGGTAGAGTTTTAGTTCGTAAAAATATTTAAGGCTTTACCCATATATCTGTATAGAAAACGGTGATAAAAAAAGAATGATAATAAGAGAGAGTAAGTTGCAAAAAGGCTTGCCTAAAGAGACTTTATCGCTATGCCCTGACTGCAAACAGCTTATTAAAGCGAGAATATTTGAAGAAGACGGTAAGGTAATGATCGATAAAATATGTGAGCAGCACGGCTATTTTAAAGATGTCTATTGGAGCGATGTAGAACTTTATTTAAGAGCAGAAAAGTTTGCTTACGACGGCTTTTGCGTGAGCAATCCTAGAATTAAGGCTAAAAAAGAGTGCCCTTACGAATGCGGCTTGTGCAATTTGCATTTAAGTCATACTGTACTAGCTAATATAGACTTAACTAATCGGTGCAACTTAGCATGCCCTATTTGCTTTGCTAATGCCGCTACTGCAGGGTATATTTACGAGCCTTCTTATAAGCAGGTAGTGGAGATGCTCAAGATGTTAAGGTCAAACAAGCCAGTACCTTGTCCAAGTGTGCAATTCAGTGGCGGCGAGCCTACTTTGCATCCGCACTTCTTTGATATCATCAAAGCTGCAAAAGAGCTTGGCTTCTCACAAGTACAAGTTGCAACTAACGGCTTAAAACTTTTAGATTTAGAGTTCTGCCAGCGCATGAAAGATTGCGGCTTAAGTACAGTCTATTTGCAGTTCGACGGGTTAAGGGACGAGATCTATAGGCAAGCAAGGGGTAAAGAGCTTCTAGATATTAAGCTAAAAGTTATAGAGAACTGCAATAAAGTCAAGCCCAAACCGCTATCAACAGTGCTCGTACCTACTATTGTTAACGGAATAAACGATAATGAAGTCGGCGAAATTTTAAAATTTGCAATTGAGCACTCCGATGTGATAAGAGGCGTAAATTACCAGCCTGTTTCTTTTGCAGGCAGAATAGATCAAAAAGAGCGCGAAAGCCAGAGATTTACTCTCCCAGACCTTGTCAATAAACTTGTAGAGCAAACTGATTTTCTAACCAAAGAGGATTTCTATCCAGTTCCTGTAGTAGCACCGATCTCAGAACTTATTTCGATACTAGCTGGTGAGCCTAAAGTTGCATTTACACCACACCCCCATTGCGGATTGGCCACCTTCCTATATATTGAAGATGGAAGAGCTATGCCGATAACAAGATTCATAAATGTGGAAGGGCTTTTTGCTAAAATGCTAGCGCTATCTAACAAGCTAGCTAAAATAGCGCCTTTGGTACGATTTTTTAGTAAATTAAAATCCGAGAAAGGTAAAGTGAAGAGCTTAGAAAAAAATTTCAGAAAATATTTCGGCGAGTTCATTTACGAAGATAAAATGCCTAAAACTCTTAACCTATTAGATTTCTTAACTAATCTATTCTCAGAGCAGAGTAGAGAATCGTTAGGAAGGTTTACTTGGAAGACTTTAATGGTTGGAGGTATGCATTTTCAAGATGATTACAATTATGATGTTGAGAGGGTAAAGCGCTGCGTTATCCATTATGCAACTCCGAATGGCAGAATAATACCTTTCTGCGCTTATAACGGTGGCATTACTTACAGAGAAGAAGTTGAAAAGAAATTTTCTATGAGTTTGGAAGAGTGGAAGAAGAGGGAAAAAGTCTAGAAAAATGAAAGTAGATAGAACTCTATGCCTTTATTGCGGCTCCTGCTCAGGCACTTGCCCTGGGAACGCTATATTTTTAGAAGAAACTTATCCTGTGTTCGATGAAGAGCTCTGCGTTGAATG
>JASEFT010000039.1:0-3993 GCA_030018475.1 Candidatus Thermoplasmatota archaeon | reverse complement strand
GTTGTAGTCGTAGGCGCAGGCCCTGCAGGCTCTACATGCGCTAAAGTAGCTGCTGAAAAAGGTTGCAGAGTTCTGCTAATCGAGAAAAGACAAGAGATAGGTGTTCCTGTGCGTTGCGGTGAAGGCGTTAGTAAAAAGATAGAAGAATTGAATATAAAAATACCTAAATACTGTATAGCGCAAGAAGTTAAAGGCGCTAGAATATTCGCGCCTAACGGTAAATTTATAGAACTAAGTGAGAAGGTAGCTGGTGGAGAAGTCGGCTATAATATATACAGAGATAAATTTGATAAAGAATTGGCTGTAAGAGCTGCTAAAGCAGGCTGCGATATTCAATTAAAGACTTCTGCTGTTGGAGTTTTAAAGGAAAATGATAAAGTTGTTGGTATCAAAGCCAAGCATATGGGCGATATTTTCAATATTCCTGCGAAGCTCGTAGTAGCTGCGGATGGCTTTGAAAGTCAATTACCAAGATGGTCTGGAATAGATACTTCGCTCAAGCCTAACGATATAGTAGCTTGCTTGCAATATACGATGGTAAATATAGATTTTGACAGCGATTATAACAATTTCTATTTGGGTAGCCTTGCTCCGGGCGGATATGCTTGGCTTTTTCCCAGAGGCGATGAGTGTAATGTAGGGCTTGGCGTCGCGCTTAATAAAATAAAAGAGTGCGGTGAAGTGAAAAAATGTATTGATAAATTCGTGGCACAGAAATTTAATAAAGGCAAAATTATAAGGATAGTTGCTGGGGCTGTCTCTACCTCACAGCCTATTGAAAAGACAGTTGCCGATGGTATTATAGTTGCCGGCGATTCTGCAAGGCTGATAGACCCTATAACAGGTGGAGGAATATTTAATGCTTGCCTATCAGGAATTTATGCAGGCGAAGTTGCTGCAAAAGCAATTGAGTGCCGAGATTATAGCGAGAATGTATTGCAAGAATATGAAAAATTATGGCGTGCTAAATTAGAAGATAAGCATTACAGGAATTGGTTAGTTAAGGAAAAGCTCAGCAAGTTTAGCGATGAGAAACTCAACAAAGGTATAGAAGCGTTGGCTGAATTTAAATTCGAAAAAATATCAACTCTGGAATTAATAAAAGCAGTACAAGAGAAATATCCTGAGCTATTAAAAGAGATAGAAGAGCTGTTAGTTTTATGAGCGCTTTTAAAATTATCAGACCGCTAAATTGTATAATGATTTTGATTGCTACTTTTTGCGCTATGCTCGTAAGTAAAGATATTATTGCGTTGAAAGCGCTAGTGCCTAAAATAATTCCAGCATTGCTATGCGCTCTTTTTATAGGCGCTGGCGGTAATGTACTAAATGATTATTACGACAGAGATATTGACAGAATAAACAAGCCTTGGAGAGCAATACCCTCTGGCAAAGTGACAGCTCGAAGTGCAAAATTACTAGCTACTTTATTAATGTGCTTAGGCATTATAACCGCGTTTCTAACCTTCGCATATTTAGCTGTAGCTATTGCCTTAATTGCCTCGGCACTGCTTGTTAGCTATGAAAAGACGTTCAAACATAAAGGATTGATAGGCAATTTAGTTATAAGCGCACTTGCAGCTTCACTATTCCTATTCGGAGGCGCTGCCGTTAACGCTGAATTTACTGCCTTTTGGGCTTTGATAATATTAGCTGCGCTTGCGTTCTTAAGCACCTTAAGTAGAGAAATAATAAAAGATATAGAGGATATGATGGGCGACAGACTAGAGCGCGAGACCTTGCCGCTCAAAGCAGGTGCTAAGCAAGCAAGGTTTGTTAGCGCTTTTATACTAGTAATTGCAGTTATTTTGAGCACTCTACCTTATCTTCTAAAAATATTCGATTTGCTTTATCTAATAATTATTGCAGGTGCAGATGCAATATTTATCTATTCAATATGCATGTTAACGAAAAGACCAGCTAGCTCTTCAGCACTACTAAAATACGGTATGCTCGTAGCTCTGGCTGGGTTTGTTATAAGCTCAGTTGCGTAAAAAATGGAGAATAAAAGCTGGCGCAAGTGGCGCCATATAGTTAAACTCGATCCGGACAAAACATTAGATGATAGAAGTATCGATAAAATTGTAAATTCAGGTACAGATGCTATAATGGTGTCAGGCACTCAAAACGTCACTGAAGAAAAAGTTCTAGCGCTGATTAATAAACTAAAAAACTATAAAATTACTAAAGTTCTAGAGCCGCCGCACCCTTACTGTATAGTTGAAGAGGGCTTTGACTATATTTTCGTACCGTCTGTGCTAAACGCGCAGAATGTTG
This sequence comes from Candidatus Thermoplasmatota archaeon, assembly GCA_030018475.1. Taxonomy (NCBI): domain Archaea; kingdom Methanobacteriati; phylum Thermoplasmatota; species Thermoplasmatota archaeon. The sequence goes on along the minus strand of JASEFT010000039.1, from coordinate 1,716 downwards.
ATTGGGTTGTAGGGCTACATGCTAAATGGATCGAAAAATTCGAAGTTCCCTGGCAAAAAATTGTTCCTGAAGCTTATATTGTTTTAAATTCCAACTCAAGTGTAGCTAAAGTTACCAATGCAAGAACTGATTTGAAAGTTGAAGAAATTGTTGCTTACGCAGCCTGCGCTGAAAAATTCTTCGGTTTCCCTATAATCTATTTAGAATATAGTGGTAGCTACGGCGATATTAAAACGGTAGAAGCCGTAAGTAAAGCTTTAACTAAGGCACGACTATTTTACGGGGGCGGTATAGACTCAAGGGCTAAAGCGCTCAGAGTAGCGCGCTACGCAGATACGATAGTTGTAGGAAATATATTTTACGAAAATTTGATTGAAGGTCTTAAAACAGTAGTATGAGTGATTTAGAGAAGACTACAAAGTTGATAAAATACATATTTCGCGCACCTAATCCTAAATTTTCAGTATTAGGTATTTTGATATTTTCGAGCTTAGCTACATTGTTGCTTTTCCCTGAGCTCAATAATTTACTTAAATTATATTATTTTACAGTAATATTTTTACTTCCCAGTGTATTATCAGGATTGATTTCCAAGCCTTTGGCTGACGTTTTAAAAGGAGAGCTGTATTTTAGAAGAGCTTATTTAATATCGCTAATTTCACTTGCTATATTAACCACAATAACAATAACTATTAAGATTCTAACTCAAGAACTTGTAGTTGGCCTCATAATAGGCTATTCTTCAATTATATGGTTTCGACATGTAGTACTTGTAAGTATTTCTAATTCTAGCCATTTGCGCTCATTGCCAGCTTCGCTATCGCAATCGCTACTTGGATTATTTGCGCTCCACCTTGTGTTTGAGTTCACCGCCCGCGAATTTACTATCGCTATCTCAAATATTATAATATTTTTGGTAAGTGCATTCTCTTTCATAGAGCTTGCTAAACTAAAATTTAAAAAAGCTTACAATGTGAATGCTCTTGATTTGCTGAAAGCTACTATCGCGCATTTTACAAACAATTCGCTGGCACTAGAGCGATTTTTTGAAGCTGGTAAGGAAGAGCTTGAGGCAGCACTTAATGTGTTGTGTTTTAGGTCTGCAAAGAATAAAAAGCTCAAAGCTGTAGTAATAGTGCCTGAAAATGTGCATCCAGGACCGTTTGGCAAACTTTGCGGTAGCGATCTACCTGCCAAACTAGAAGTTCAGCAATTAGATTGCCCCCTGTTTGTATTTCACAGCTGCTCTACACACGATTACAATCCAGCAACTTCTAATGAGTGCTTTAAAATAGCAACTGCTCTAAAAGAAACGATCTCGAAGGCATCAGATTATAGCTCATTATGCTCTAAATATGTAGTCGGCTCTTCAGGTAACGTTACTGTTTCTGCACAGTATTTTAATGATTGCCTTTTATTAATATGCTCTTTTGAAAAGCCTGTGGATGATATAGAGCCCTCCGTTGCGAGCAGATTAACATCTGCGCTGAACGATAAAAGAGCAGTCGTAGTAGATTCGCATAGCTCCGTAGCGCAGAATGCTGCAACTCTAGAGCTAGACTCAGAACTACTTCCTGAGTTGATAGATGCCGCTCAAAAAGTGTATTTAGAAGCTAAGTGTAAAGAAGATAAACTCAGACTTGGGGTTGCTCTGAGATATGTGGATACTGCTGAGCTAGGAGCTTCAGGGATAAGAGCTTTGGTTGTAGAGGCTGG
>JASEFT010000038.1 GCA_030018475.1 Candidatus Thermoplasmatota archaeon | reverse complement strand
CACCCAATCATTCTTTAGATTAGAAAAGACCTCAACGGAAATCCTAGGTCTTTTCACTGTACCAAATATTGCACTCTCTTCGTCAGTGTAGGGAAACTCTATATGGGGCATACTAGGACGTCCTCTTTCGTTCTCCAAGCAATCGAAACTCTCTTACCTTTGTATTTCTTCTTGATCTCCTCGAATTTTTTCTTTGGGTTCAACCCTTCCCAAACAACTTTATCTCCAACTTTGATTACATAGCCGAATTTTTTCATACCAATCACCTATCATATTCTATGTTGCTCTTCATATATATTGTTTTTCACAATCAGAAAAACAATTCCTGCAAATTTTAGTTTTTTCATTTTATCAAACTTCTCATTCTCTCAAACTGCTTCTCGTTTATTTCTTCAAATTTTAGCGCTCCTTCCGTACAGAACTTAACACATTGAGGGTCGTCATTGCAAAGGTCGCATTTATCTGCAAGCTCGTTTTTATCCCAAACAATCACGCCTAGAGGACAAGTCTCAACGCACTCACCACAGCCAACGCACTTATCTTTATCTATCAGCACAATATCTCCTTTTTTGTAGATCGCTTCTGTAGGACAAGAATCAATACAAGCGCCGCAGTGAGTGCACACTATTGGGACATCAACAGCAATATTTTTCTTTAGAACTTTTACTCGCGCTCTCTCTAAATTGATTAAATTCTCTTTTACTAAAGAGCATATAAGTTCGCAGTATCTACACCCAGTGCATTTATCAGGATATGGTACTAGCGTTTTCATCAATTTAGAGATAACATTGGGAAACTAAAAATATTTTCTAACTAACCCTTATAGCTTCAGGTTGTAGAATCTTCAGCTTGATATGTGGAGTAGTATTTAAATTTACGCACTGCCAAAAAACTCTTTATGCACTGCTTTAACCGCCTTTCCCAAATCTTTTACTGCAACTGTGAAATGGAATGCCACTGTGGAAGCGCCTGCAGAAATTAGCTCTACGTTAATATTCTGCTCCGCTACCGCTTTGAATATTCTGGCTGCAAGACCTTTTGTTCGCGCTAAACCTTCACCGACAACGCATATTAAAGCAATTTCGCCTAAAGATTCTACTTTTTCAATAGTACCACCTTTTACAGAGTTTAAAATTTCAAACCCTTTTTTCAAATCGTTTTTATGTAGTAGTAAAGAAACGCATGTCTGCGATGTTGTAGCTGAGTAGATGTTAATACAAATCTTACCTAAATGGGATGTAATCTCGGAAAGAGTTCCAGGCCTGTAGCCAGCACCCTTACCATAAACTTTCAACAGCCCCAAATCGTTTCTGCAAGCCACACTTTTTATTACTTCACCTTTTTTGAATGTGCTTGCTGCTATTCTACTACCTTCTTTATCAGGCTTGAATATGTTTTTTATTATAATAGGAATGTTTTTTTCTGAAACAGGCTCTACTGTGCGGGGATGAATTATCTCAGCACCGAAGTAAGCAAGTTCTGCAGCTTCATCGTAAGATAAACTATCTAGATAAAATGCATTTTTCACAATTTTAGGGTCTGCACTCATAAAACCGTCAACATCTTTCCATAGCTCTACAGCTCTTGCGTTAAGTGCGTAGGCGGCAATTGCACCGCTGTAATCGCTACCGCCTCTACCTAAAGTTGTCACATAGCCTTCCTTAGTAGCGCCAAAAAATCCTGTGAGTATTGGTAACTGTTTGTTTTTAATACTCGGTATTACTAGCTCAGAAAATTTCTCCTCACTTTCTTGCAAAAGTGCTGTAGCGCTGCCAAATGCATCATCTGTAATTATCACGCTATCGGTTTCGAATACTTTTGCATCTATATTTCTAGCTTGTAAAATACCTTTAAGTACGCACGCAGATAAGCGCTCGCCGAAACTCAAAATCAAATCTTGTGTTCTTAACGTTAGCTCTTCAGTATAAGCTATTCCGTAAAGCAACCTTTCTAATTTTTTTAGTTTATCATCGAGCTCTGGTATGAGGCTATCTAAAATCTTTTTAGGCTGAATAGCAGTCAATATTATTTCTTCATGCATTGCTCTGAGCTTCTGAATTAAACTATCTATATTGTCAATATTATTAAAATTTTTCAAATGCTCTCTAAGCATGTCAGTCACATTTTCTACTGCAGAAATTACTATTGCTTTCTCTTCTTTTTCGCGCTCGATTACGCTTGCAGTTCTCATAAACATTTCTGCATCTTTCAAGCAAGCCCCTCCAAACTTAAGTACTTTCATCTTTTTACCTCATAAATTTTATAAATTTTTTCAAATCTTTTGTAGCTAATATTTTTTGGAGTGCATGAAATAAATTAGTAAAATCTTTAGTAGCTTTGATGCTATAAGGATTGTTACTTTGGATTTCGTAGCATAGCTTTGGATCTTGAGCTATTATTTTAGTTGCTAGTTTGATCTGGGCATCAAAATTTAAAGAGCTAACTTTTATCAACCTTTTCAAAAGACTACTTTGAGTTAAAGTTTTATAAAATATTATGTTTACTGCATGGGTCAAGCTAAGTACATAAGCCATAAACTTATCATGCTGCTCCAAATCCAATTCTAAGATTCTCGCGCCTGAGCCTTTAAACAATCCTTTTATTTCTCTAACTGCCTGTGCATTACCGCAATCACAGACTAATATGTTTTTGCTCTTTAAATTCTCTACCTCCGGGCCGAACATTGGATGGATGCTAACAATTTTCTTTCCTTCTCTTGCGCCTTTGAGCAGTTGATTTTTTATAGGGCTTTTCACACTGCACAAATCGAATATTAGCGAATTCACGTCTTCTTTTATAATGTTTTCAAGTATTGCTCTTGTATTGCTTATTGGGGTAGCTAGTGCAATTAGCTTGAAGTTCAAAGCATCTTTAAAACCTGAAATGGATTTAAAGCCCCTCACTCTGCCCTGAGGATCGTTTATAAAAACCTCGTAACCTTTACTCCTTAAAAATTTAGCTAGCCATTTGCCCATTCCGCCTTTACCACCTATAACGAGAGCTTTCTTCATTTCATTAAAATTTCAATGCTCTTAGACAAAGGTCTGCAAGAGCTATTGCAGTACAGCCTTCTACAGCAACGCAAGCTCTAGGAGCTATGCAAACATCATGCCTCCCTTTAATTACTAAAGGCTCTTCTTTTAAAGTTTTGTAGTTCACAGAGCTCTGAGGTTTCTTTATACTTGAAGGAGGCTTGAATGCAATTCTGAAAACTATTGGCATACCATTAGTTAATCCTCCCAACAATCCGCCTGCGTTATTAGTTAGCGTCAGAATTCTACCTTTTACAACTTTAAATTTATCGTTATGCTCACTACCCTTAAGCTCAGCGCACTTAAATCCACTACCAAATTCTATACCTTTAACGCCAGGAATAGAGAATATTATTTTGGCAATTTCGCTTTCAACAGAATCGAAGAAAGGCTCTCCTAAACCTATAGGCACTTTTTCTACAATGCATTCTACAATGCCTCCTAAAGTATCGCCACTAGCTTTTGCTTCTAAAATTGCCTTCTCCATCTTTCTAGCAATTTCTTGGTCTGCGCATCTCACTCTGTTTTTATCAACTTCTTTTTTTAGTGCGTTGAATGGGAGCTTTTTTTCAATCTTAATATTTCCTATCTGCACGGTATGAGCGCAAATTTCAATTCTTTTTCTTGAGAGCAACTGTTTCGCAACAGCGCCTGCCATTACCAGCGAAGCTGTCAATCGTCCTGAGAACATACCGCCACTCCTATAATCGTTGAACCCTCTGTATTTTAAGTGAGCGGTAATATCAGCATGGCCAGGGCGTGGAACTCTTCTCAATAGCTCGTAATCGCTGCTATCTAAATCCTTGTTCTCAGTAATTATAGTAATAGGCGCACCAGTGCTCTTGTTCTTAAAAATACCTGATAGTATTTTCACTTTATCTTCTTCCTTTCTTTCTGTGCCTATCAGCCCTTTTGGCCTCCTTTTAGCTAGCTCTTTCTCTATGTACTTCTCGTCAAGCTTTAGTCCTGGTGGGCAGTTGTCTATAACTACGCCTACGCAATAGCCATGGCTTTCGCCAAACAGAGTTACTTTGAAAATTTCTCCTATGGTATTCATTTTAATCAATTCTCACCTCTGCACCGAGCTTTTTCAAATCTTTGATAAAGCTGGGACATGAAACTTTATAGCAATTTGGGTGCGAGATTAGCGTTTTACCTTTTGCACCAAGTGCTGCAACTGCGCAAGCCATAAGGATACGATGATCGTTTCTAGAGTCTATTTTAGCTCCTTTTAATTCTTTACCGCCTTTTATCAAAATGCCATCTTCTAATTCTTTAACATTGCACTGCATTTTTTTAAGTGCCTGCGCCATTGCTGAAATACGATCGCTTTCTTTGTAGCGAAGATGTTTTGCACCTTTAAGCTTTGTTACTCCTTTAGCATAAGCGCCTAAAACAGCAGTTACTGGAAAAAGGTCTGGTATCTCTTTGCAATCAAGCTCTATACCTCTTAATTCTTTACCTTCTACAGAAATTTCTTCTCCAGCTATTTTAACTTCAGCGCCAAACCTTTCCAGAATATCTAATATTTTTTTATCGCCTTGTTTAGTATCTAAATTTAGATTTTTAACTTTTACATTGCCTTTAGTAATAGCAGCAGCTGTGAAAAGGAACGAAGCAGATGAAAAATCGCCTGGGACATCAAAATTTTTACTAATATATTTTTGCGCGCCTTTAACTAAAAAACAATTTTTTTCTATGACTATTTCAATACCAAAATTTTTCAGTATTTCTAGAGTAATATCTAAATAAGGTCTTGACTTTAAATCCGTTGTTAAAATTATTCTAGTATCTTTTTCTGCAAGAGGTGTAGAAATGAGTAGCGAGGATATAAATTGCGAGCTAATATCGCCGCGTATACACGTAGAGCCTCCTTTAATTTTACCTTTTACGATAATAGGAGGAGTACCGTCTTTTTTAATTGAGTAGCAGGAAGCGCCTAAATAATTAAGAGCATTGAGCAAAGGGAGCATAGGCCTTTTTTTAATAGAATCGTCTCCTGTGAGTATAGTAGTGCCTTCAAGAAGGGAAGCTACGCCTGTCATCAATCTTAAAGTTGTACCTGAGTTCTCCACATTAATTATATCTACAGGCTGGCTCAAACACCGAGCTTTTATAGTAATGAAATTACGAGCTTTTTTAAATTCGGCTCCAAAAGATTTAATTGCATTAAGTGTAGCTTGAGTGTCTTTGCTAATTAAAGGATTGTAAATTTTAGCCTTGCCGCTCAAGAAACCTATTATAAAAGCGCGATGAGTATAACTTTTAGATGGCGACGCTGCAACGCTACCTTCTACTCTGCTTTTAGATACTCTAAGCAATTTCATATCAATAAGCCTTTTTGTGGTTATTTAGTTTTGTTTTTATTATTTCTGCATTCTTATCTTTGGTTTTAATCATCTCTATAATATCATAAGCTCTATCTTTAGGCGCTAATATAACAACGCTAGGTCCTGTGCCGCTAATGCCAGCTGCTATGGCGCCAAACTTTAAAGAATCTAATTCAATTTCTGAGCTTAACTTTAAATAATCGCTCCATGCAAGACTGTTAATTAGCATTGCAAGAGAATAGTTTTTTCTTAGCGCAAGTTCGAAGGCAAGCTCTGAAAATTTAGAGAGCTTTCTTGCTCTTCTTAAGTTTAATTCAGACTTTTTAATCTTCTTTTTAGGTACGTAAATTATCACATCGTAATTTTTATCTATTTTGTATCTTTTTAGAATCTTTCTTTTAGTGTTATCTGTAGCAACAACTCCTCCTAAATAAGATGCGCAAGCATCGTCGAAAGCGCCTGTAATACTAGTTTTAGCGAGCAAACTTGCATCCACACCTAAATTGATAATTTCTAAATCGTTGTATTTTTTATTTAATGCTCTATAGCATGCTAATACCACAGCATTTGCAGCTGTACTACTACTTTTCAAGCCCTTTGAAATAGGTATTTCTGAGTTTGTTATTATTCTAGCGCCATACTCTTTTTCTAAACCGAATTTTTTCAGTACCAAACGGGCGCAGTTTTCAGCTAGCTTACCACTCTCTTTAGGATCGTTTTTAATGAAGACCTCAAAAACACCAGCTTCATTTGTTAATTTTACTTCAGCTTCCGTTCTTAAATTTATACCGAACGCACAGCCTTTGCCTGTAGGAATGGCATTAACGATACTGGCAGCACCGTAGCAAAAAGCTCTTCCTATCATTTTCTCAATATTTTCCTCTTACCCAAAGCTTTTTTCATTATTTTTACAGGCGCTTTCCTATTAGTAAAAAGCTCAAATGCTTTTATACCCTGATATAATAGCATTTCAAGTCCATTAATGACCTTAGCGCCTTTTAGAATTGCAGTTCTCGTGAGCTTGGTTTCTAAGGGGTACACAAGCTCAAATACTGTAGTGTCTCTCTTAACAAATCTTTCAGGAATAATAAGTTTATTATATACTGGTGTAGCGTTTATTATAAGCTCGAATCCTCTGTTTAAATTTTTCAAATTGCTGAGCTCAACGCAATCAATATTAAAATCATTGGCAATTATTTCTGCTCTTCGCAGCGTTCTGCTCGCAATAGTAACTTTAGCATTGTTTTGTGATAGTAGATAAGCAACAGCTCTAGCAGCTCCTCCAGCACCTAACAGCAAAGTATTTGCGTTTGCTAATTTAATTCCAGCTCTTTTTAAAGCTTCGCAAGCTCCATAATAATCTGTGTTATAGCCTACAAGCTCATTTTTTTCGTTCAAAATAGTATTAACTGCTTTGATTTTACTAGCTAGTTGATCAACACGATCTAAATATTGAATAACAGTTTCTTTAAATGGCGAGGTCACATTAACACCTCTAAAATTTAAGGCTTTCAGAATTTTAAATAGTCTAGGAAGATTTTTTTCTGTAATATCGAAAAGTAGATATCTAAAATTTAAGTTGAGAGACACAAAAGCTTCGTTATGTAGCGCTGGCGAAAGTGAATGAGCTATGTTTTTACCTACAAGCCCGCAAATTCTAGTTTCTGAGTTTATGTGAGGTAAAGAACTAATGGCTATTTGCCCTTCTGCAGCCTCTTTGCCCACTTCTATCGCTGTGTAAATTATATGCTGATTTAGCACAGGCGCTAGAATTCTAGTGAGCATTCCAATTTTGCCCATCCCTATAGCAATATATTTTAGACCTGCTTCCTTAGCCTTAACAGAAGCTTCTAAAATTTTAAAATTATCTGTAGCGCTCTTTGCCCTAAACGCGACTTTTGATATATCGCCTAATTTGGAGCATTCATTAATATAGCTATAAATTTCTTCTTTCGCTGGCGTTTTAGTAAAATCATGATATGAAATAATAGTTTTTACACTGTGCTTCTTTGCGTACTCTAGAATAGCTCTGTATTTTCTAGCAGCTCTAAGCTCTACATCCAAGTAATCATAGCTATTTTCAATTATTTTTTTAATGAGCTCTAATCTTAAATTTTCACTTTTTTTAAATTCGCCGCCTTCGTAAAAAGGTCTTATTGTAGCTATAATTGGCAAAGCTATCTCCTTCCTTAGCTTAGAAATTGTAGCCCCAGATATATTTTTTAGTTTATCTAATCTCAGCTCAATTATCTGAGCTCCTTTTCTTTCGGCAAGCTTTGCATAGTTTATCATTTTATTAATCTCGCTTTCAATCAGAGATGCGCATATTAAGCTCATTTTTCTATAATTGTCTCTTTTACCAACGTACCGAAATGGCGAGCGCCATCACTTAAAAAGATCAAAACTTTATCGTCTTTTTCGAGCTCTGTAACTGAAGGAATATCTTCTTCTGAAACAAGGCGAATAGTTTCTGCGTTCTGCAAAATTACTTGATAGCGCTTGCGAGCATGCTCTGCCTCAATAAGAATTAGAGGCCTCGTCTCTATCTTCACTCTACCTATAGTTGCAGCTCTGGCACTGCCTTCTGAACTCACTATAAGCACTTCGTCGCCTGCTCTCAATTCAGAAAGATATTTTGTTTTGCCATCCGGTAGTAGGATATAGGAGTGCAAAGAGCCGGCGTTTACCCTAAAAGGCCTTGCCTCTACATATTCAGAGCTCAGAGTTTCTGAGTGCACTAGAAAGAGAGCTGAAGCTTGCGAGCCAACTAAAAGTCCTTCACCAACTTTTAAAAGACTGCATGTGTCTATGCACACGCGCTCTCCAGCAGCTATTGGCTTTATATTCACTATTTTTGCATTTACAAGTTTTAGTTTTATTTCAGATAGTTTTTCAATGTACACTTTGAGATCTTTAATTACGCTTGCGCTATCAGTATTAACTAAAACGCCATCAGTGCCTTTTTCTAAAGTTTCTAGAAATAATTTTGCATCTTCAATATTTCTTGCCTCAGCTAGAATTTTTGTGTTTGTATCTTGAAAATAAGCTATAAGATTCTCAATAGGAATGACTTTCCAGTTTTCTGTAGAAATTACTAAGTATTCAAATTTATTTGCAAGCTTTTTTGCGTATTCTAAATCTTCATTGCTTTTAATTCTAATATATTCTCCAATTTTAGAGCTTTTTGAGAACAGCTCATTACCTTTAAGAACTATAGTATTGAACACTCCGAGCTTCTCGAATTTTTTTTCCGTCTTCTCAGAGAGCACAATATCTAAGAAGTTGCTTTCTAAAGCTGTAGTTAATATTTTCTTTTTTTTGATGTCTTCAGCTTTTATCCAAATAATTTTTTTCATTTTATTTTCCATGCACTAATTTTACAATTGCTTTAGTCATTCCGACTATATTACTGTGCTGAAAAATATTTCTACCTATTGCCACGCCGCTAGCGCCTGCTTCAATAGCGCCTTTTACCATTTCCAAAACCTGAGCATCATTATCCATTTTAGGACCTCCTGCAATAATTACAGGTACGTTACAGCCTTTAACTACTTCTTTGAATGTTTCTACAGAACCTGTATAATTTGTTTTTACTATATCTGCACCGAGCTCAGCACCAATTCTTGCAGCATGCTTTACAAGTTCTACATCAAATTCTTTTTCTTTTTTTATTCTCTCACCTCTTGGGTACATCATTGCAAGTAAAGGAATACCCCATTTAGAGCATTCTTTAGAGACATCAGCTAGGGTTTTCAACATTTCGAACTCCCTCTCAGAGCCTATATTCACATGCACAGAAACAGCATCCGCACCTAGCTTTATAGCTTCTTCTACATAAGCTACTTGTATTTTATAGTTAGGAGAGCCCAAAGATGTAGAGCCTGACAAATGCATTATTAGCCCAAGATCTCTTCCATAGCCTCTATAGCCAAGCTGTACAATACCTTTATGGAGAATCACAGCGTTTGCACCACCCTCAGCAACTTTAGCTATAGTTTCCTTAATTGCTACCAAGCCTTTTATAGGTCCTAAAGTAAGACCATGGTCCATAGGCACTATTACTGTCTTTTTTGTCTCTCTATTTATTATGCGCTCTAACCTTATTTTCTTTCCTAAGCTACTCATCTTTTTATCTCACTTCCTTTGCCTTTGGATAAGAGCCTAATATTTTTAGAAATGTGGTTTTTTCTTCTAATAGCTCAAAAGCTCTTTTTATAAGTTCATCATCCCTATGACCTTCTATATCCACATAGAATATATATTCTCCAAGCTTTCTAGTAGAAGGTCTTGACTCTAAGCGGGTCATGTTAATATAGAGCTTTGCTAAAATCTCAAGCGCTTCAAAAAGAGCTCCTGGTCTGTCTAAAGTAGAAAAAATTATTGAGGTCTTATCGTTCCCAGTTCTTAAATTATCAGAATGCGCTATAACAACGAACCTTGTAGTAATGTTCTCTACATCCTGAATATCATTCTCTAAAATTTCTAAGTCATCATAAATTTTAGTAATTTCAGGCTGGGCAATAGCAGCAATGCCTTCTTTGCTAGCTCTTTCTGCAGCTTTTGAAGTGCTTGCCTCGCAAATAAGCTCGCAAGAACTAAATTTCGATCTTAGATATTCTCTGCATTGCTCCAAAGCTTGCTCGTGAGAAGCTATTTTTGCTATCTTGTTGCAATGAGCTTTTTTAGCTACAAGAGCATATCTTACAGGAATAATTATTTCATTTAAAATTTTCAAATGGCTTTTCCATAAAAGGTCTAAAGTAGTGCCAACTGCGCCGCCTAAAGAATTCTCTATCGGCACTATTCCGCAATCAGCTTTGCCGACCTCAACAAGCGCGAAAACGTCTGGTATAGTTTCGGCAAATATTAACTCTGCATTTTCAGTATATTTTTCAGCCGCTAACTGAGAATTAGAGCCTTTAGGACCTAAAACAGCGATTTTTTTAAGCTTTTCTTTTTCTAACTTCAGCTTCTCTGCTTGTAACTCTTTAGAATAAAACTGCAGCATTTTAAATATTTGCTCGATTACAAAGCTATCTAGCTTCGATTCTTCAGCCAGCTTTTTTATTCTTTTTAGCGCTTCAAGCTCTCTAGCTCTATCAATTATAGCAATTCCTAAAGATGACTTTATCGCCGCAAGCTCTTGAGCTAGTTTGCATCTTGTCTTTATCAAATCTAAAATTTTAGTATCTATTGTATCTATCTTTTTGCGATATTCTTCAATTTTTCCCTTTGCCATTTTTTATCATCCTTCGAATTTTTTTAATAGGCTCAACAAGTCAAGCCATTTCATATCTTTTCTTATAAATTCTCTTGCACTCTCATCCATAACAGAAACAGCCTTGAAGTTATCATCTCCTTTTATTAATTTATGTAATAACTCACAAATATTTTCAGCTTGCGTTTGTTTTACGAGCAATGCCAAAGCTCCTTTACTACCAAAAATACCATAGACAGAAAAATTTTCAGATTTTAAAACTTTCACTATTTTCTCTAAGTTTTCAGGCGCAGTTAGTTTTTCGCTACCTATTAATGTAATTTGACTTAAAAACTCTTTCTCAGCTACTTTCTTTCTATAAACAATCTCTGTACCTTCTGCGTCAAGAGTATTGGATTTTTCACTTATTATTTTCAATCTCATTTTTGGCGTTATGTACTCTAAAGCTTTTGGATTTATTATTCTACTCCCAGCTGCTGCAAGAATCCTAAGCTCGTCAGCACTAATAGTTTTCAGCAAATTAGACTCTTTAACTCTTTTAGGGTCTGCTGAAAAGAGACCTTCTACATCTTTAACTATTATTACTCTTTCCGCTTCCAGCATGTTTGCAAGAGCCATTGCTGTAATATCGCTACCGCCTCTACCTAATGTCGTCACAGTACCGTTTGGTGCAAGGCCTAAAAATCCACAAACAACAGGAATAACACCTTCCTGCAATAAAGGCAGCAATTTCTTTTTCGCTATTACTCTGCTTTCTTCAATCATTATATTTGCTTCGTTGTATTGCGAATCTGTGAATATGCACCACTCATCTGTTTGAGGGTCTATTACTTTAGCCTTAGCACCTAATGCTCTTAAAGCAGCAACAAATACTCTTGAAGCTAGCCTCTCGCCCATGCCCAAAATATCATCTAAATCCTGAGGTCTTAATTTCTCTTCCTTGGCTATTTCACTAGCAATTGCAAGTAATCTATCGGTTTCACCGCTTAGCGCAGAGACTACTACCACAAGCTCCTCGCCTTTATTTTGCTGCTCTATTAGCGACTTCGCTATTTTATCTATCTTTTCACCGCTTAGTGCGGAGCCCCCAACTTTAACTACAATCATATTTCTATCACCTAATTTTAATTTTTTTCTAAAAAGTTAGGTTTGGCGAGTGCAGTAATAGCTCAATAAAAAAAGAACCACAAGCTAGATTTAGAATCTGCACTCATTAGTTTTTTTAATTGATTTAGTAATATTTAAATCTAACGATGCTAAACTATGGCACGGGCTATACCAATACCTATTTAAAATCCCTTGTGCATTTCTACTTTCGTGGAGCCATTAATTATAAGTCATGGTGGCGCGGGCTCGCCTATCGAGTTCAAAGACGGTACTGAAAAAGCTGCGCAGAAAGGATTTAAGGTATTGGAAAGAGCTGATAACGCATTGAAAGCAGTAATTGAAGCTGTTATAGTTCTTGAAGACGATTTTAGATTCAATGCAGGTACAGGCTCTAATTTAAGGCTAGACGGTAAAACAATAGAAATGGATGCTGCTGTAATGCTAAGCAACGGTGCTTGCGGCGCAGTTGGCGCAATAAAAAACGTAAAAAACCCAGTTAAAGTAGCTGCGGAAGTTTTAAAAATACCTCATGTGCTCTTGGTTGGCGAGCATGCAACTAAGTTTGCAAGGAAGTGCGGTTTCAAATACTATAATCCTATAACTGAAAAAGCAGTTAAAAAACTAGAAGATATAAAGAAGAAGCTAAAAAGCGGCAATTTGCCGAAGTGGGCTGAAAAATGGAGGAATTTCAGATATTCTCGCTTTCTTGTAGGAACTGTAGGTGCTGTAGCAAGAAGCTCTAAAGAGTTTGCAGCTGCAGTCTCTACAGGAGGTACTAGCTTAATGCTGCCTGGCAGAGTAGGCGATTCTGCTGTTATAGGTGCAGGAATATATGCTGGAAAAAAAGGTGCTGTGTGCACAACAGGCGTTGGTGAAGAAATAATTAGAAATGCACTTGCAAAAACTGTTTATGATAAGTTAGAAGAGCTGGGATCGCAGGAAGCATGCGAATGGGGCGTTAAGCTATTGAAAAAATATCCTACCGGCATAATTGCAGTTACTAAAAAAGGTTATGGTATGGCTTGCAGTGAAAACATGGCTTGCACCGCTATGGGCAAGAATTTTATAAAGAGTGGAGTGAGATAAAATCAAGTTTGAAGTTGCATCGGTGAAATATAACTGCCGTATTTCTCTCTCGCTCCAATTAATCTTTGCCTCTGCTCCTCCAGTACTTTAGACTGCTTTTTGATCTTGCTGCAAAATACAGTTTCGGCGATAAAAAAAGATACAAGTTCTTTATTAACGATGAGTTGTCTCTAACTCCACACTTGCAGCGCTTAGATAGGATGCATAATGTTGGGAGAGATTACAAAATCACTTCTTTAAGCTGTTTGCAATCTAAAT
>JASEFT010000037.1 GCA_030018475.1 Candidatus Thermoplasmatota archaeon | reverse complement strand
CAGAAGTACTGAAAAAAATGCTCGGCAAACATTATTTTGAAGAAAAAGACTTCTTACCGTCTACACTCCTAAGAAGATATATGGAATTTTTTAAGGACTGTAAACTTGTACTTGACGCAGGTTGTGGTAATAATCTATTAAAGAAGTATCTGCCAAACGTTATAGGTATAGACACATCTAAATATTCCAGAGCAGACATTTTAGGCAATGCTACGAAATTACCTTTAAAATCAGAAACTTTCGATGGTTTACTCGCAAAGGATATAATAGAACACTTGCTTTATCCCGACTCTACTATGGCTGAGCTTAGAAGGATTTTGAAAAAAGGTGGAAAAATAATTATAGAAACAGCCACGCCATATTACAAACATTTCTGGGACGATTACACCCATATAAGACCCTTCACTAAAAAATCGCTCCGATCTTTGCTCTTGAACAATGATTTTTCAATATTAAAAATTGAATGTTTTTCAAGCTGCGATTTGCCTGGATTCCCTCAAATAGGACTGAGGGATTTTGGCGTGAGACTTCGTAACATACTTACTAAAGGAAGAATTTTAAGGGCAACAAATATCAGAGCATTTGCTGTAAAAAAATAAAATTATTTTTTAACACAGTTTTCAATCAGGTTAACAACCTTTTTCTTGAACGCTTCTATACTGTAATTTTCCACAGCATTTTTCCTAGCATTTTTGCTCATTTGACCAAGCTTTTTCTCGTCATCCAAAAGCAGGACTGTTTTCTCGACTAGCCTATCAAAATCATCAACTATGAAACCGTTTACACCGTTATCTACAATCTCAGAAGGTCCTGTTTTATAAGGGTCTCTTGCGATTATTGGCAATCCGCATGCTTGTGCCTCTATCAATACAATACCAAACTGTGCACTTATAGGATACCAAAATATTTTCGCACTTTGGTAAAGTTGCAATAACGTATCGAAATCTGCGTTCGGGAGTAGTTTTATATTTTCGCAATTCTTTATTTTACCTTCAAGAAACTTATAATAATCGATATATCTACTGTCCAATCCGCCAACAATATACAGTGAAAAATCATCTCTTTTAAGTTTTTTAAATGCGTCTATCATATTTCCGTAACGAGCTTCTGGCATAAAGCGGAGTACACATAAAATAATATTTTCTTTTTTTTCGCAGGGCTTAAATAAATCCGTGTCTACAGGATTAGATAACACAACGCTACCTTTATTGAATGGATAAGGAAGCTTTTTCTTAACCCATTCGCTTGTATAACAAATAGTTGTAATCTTCTTAGCTATCATTTCTTCAAGCTTTCTGTACGGAAAAGATGTGACTCTATGAATACCTCGATAGTGTTTGCTCTCAAGATGCTGCGTAACAAAATATCCTGTTACCGGCGATGTGCAATGGTAAATTGTAGGAATATTCATAAATATAGGCGGAATGAAACACGTTAAAGGCTCAACTCCTATTATAACGTCAGGCTTAAACTCTTTGCATAATTTTCTAACAACAGGTACGAAATTTACTAAAGCTCCTATATCACCTACAAACAACGGCCCGTAAACTTCTTTTATCCAGATTTTCTTTAGCTTATAGACTAGAAAATCAAATTTATACCCGAACTTTTTCTCTAACTCTTTTACATTTTCGCGCACGCAAGCGTATGCTATCTCGTAGCCAACTTCTTTTAATACATTTCCTAAAACAAAAGTAAATCTTGTAGCGCCAGCGACGGATGCTAAATCATGTTGAAGTACTCCAACTTTCATTTTTCGTGCTCCGTCGTTTTCTTTCCAATTCAGCTACAATTACCATTATCGAGCCAAAGTATAAGATGTTTTTCGGTAGTATCCAATCTAAAAATGCAAGTGGACCGAAAAAGGTTTCCGCTAGTTTCGTGCTGCCGAATTGTGGCATCGTTCTCTCTTTCTCGATAATCCTAAATCCATGTGACTTTAACTTATTTTCAAGCTCGCGCTCTGTCATCTCATTGATATGTACATTAAATCCTTGAGAGGTTGTTCTTCTTCTGCCCAGAAAACTTAAAATTTTTAATCCTATCGCACAAATATCTCTAATTAAAATACCATACACGTTGTCCATAACTACTAAAACCTTTTTGGGAATAGTACTCCTTTATTAATTCATCCGACCAAGTAGATTTTTGATTATCCATCTGCTCTGATAATGATTATTGTGTCTGGTTATTTAAATATTTTCTCTCGATGTTAATCTTTCAATTCCCTTTTGATGTATTTTATCATCTTAATAGGATTTAGTGTTTCTGTAAAGAGCCGATAATCTTCTTTTTTAAACTCGTTCAAGAGATAGAGAACTGAGAAGTATATCCCAAAACCTGCGAGCGCAAATAAAACCAGATGATACCATCTTTCTGCGTAGATTATAGCATTAAGAAGGATTAGGAATGCACCCATTACAAACGCAGCTATAAAATGCAAAAGTATGCGTGGATTTGATTTTGTGCTTGTAAGCCTTTTTACAATAATTCTTGTTAGACAAAAGCCAGCGAAAGCCGCGATAATCGTTGCAAAAGCTGCGCCGCGTGCTCCCCAGCCGAGAAATCTAAATCCAAATACGCTTTGAGGTATGAAAATTAAGTTCAAGCATATATTTAGTATTGCACTTAAAGCGCCAATCTTGGCCGATATTATGGGCTTGTTAATGCTGCTGAACTGGACAGTGTATGGATGGCTTAAGGTGATAATGAACACAAATACTGCTAAGAGGCGCAACAAAGTAGCGCTCGGGAAGAATTGGTCGCTTAGTAATACGTGCACAATTGGATAGGCAAGAATTATGGTAAATACTGTAATCGGCGATACTATCATAGAAAGATAGCGCTCTGACCTATGCGTTAAGTTTCTGAGCTCTGGAATATTGTTTTTTGCATGAAAACCGGACATAGCAGGGAATAGCAAGAGACCGGTTGCACCTGAAAACAGGAGCAAAAACTCTGAGATTCTTCGAGCCCCTGAATAGTAGCCTACGTCAGTAGAGCCATAGAAAAGTTGTATCATTACGCTGTCAATATTTACTGCAATTACACCCACCACGATTCCTAAAAATGCAGGTAATGCAAAATGAAAATAACTTTTGAGATAATCTTTGCTGAATTTGCCAATGGGATAACTTCTGAAAAGAAACAATGCATAAGAAAGCATAGCTATGCTACCACATACATATGCCCAAGCAAGTCCTATAGTACCAAACCCTATTAAAGCAACGACCACTACACACATCATTCTAGCAATAGTCGCTACAAGTTGGGACGATTGGCTTTTTGCAGTTTCTAGTCTTGCGTCAAATGTCGATGTAAAAGTAAGAGAAATAGATGTGAGCGCGAAATAAATAACCATTATATATAGAGCGATTTCTTGCTCTATACTCTCAAATCCCATTCCTAGCCCGAATTTCCAAAAAGCAACTGCTCCAAATATACATAAAATCATTATCCCGGTTAAAATAATTTTAATTGTAAGAAACGTTCCAATGCATGTAGCAAGGTCTTTTCCTTCAGATACTCTTTTCGTATGCGCTAATCCAATTCCCGGGTCGGCTAAGAAAGAGAATAACCCAATAAATCCTAGGGCAAATCCAATTATACCTAATGGTACAGGCCCCATATATCTTGCTATAAAAAATAGCGCTACATAACCTAGTAGGCCGTTTAGGATATTAACGGTAAATATTAACGTGAATTTTCTGGAGAGCATGCAACTACTGTTTGTAATTGGCAAATGAGTTTAAATACGTAACTAATAGAGGGGCTTTTTTACTTTTGAATTTTAGCTAGTTGGGCAACGACTACAATAGTATTTGAGAAATCTTTAATGAATTTGGTGATGAAATTAAGAACTCTTCCACCAAAAGTTGTAAGTTCTAGATTTACATATTTATATTCTATAACTGAAAAGCCATGCCTTCTCAACAAATTTGTTAGCGTGGTTAGGGTATGATAACCCAGGTGACTCCTTACAGCAGGTATGCACATTTCTTCGTTTGCAGATCCTTTAATTAATCTTTTTAGAGGATAAGCTATTTCCCGCGCATTAGGCGTGGAGATTATCAAGATCCCATTTTCCCTTAAATGCTTCTTTACATTTTCCAAAAAAATACCTTGATTTGAAAGATGCTCTATGAGCTCGCCAGCAACTACTACATCGAATTTCCTGCCCAGACTCAAATTCGGGTCTTCGGCATTACCATAATGAATATTATAGCCTTTATCCTTTAGTTCAGCTATTAGTTCTTTATTTACATCTATTCCTACAACTTGTTTCGCGGCACCTCTAATCTTATCATGAAACCAAGACCATTCTTGCGAAAATAAATCTTTAGGGTCTCCTACACAACCGATATCAAGAACTTCTTTGCCTTTTATATATTTCTCAATTATTTCGAATCTAAGATCTATCATTACGCGCATATTTAACTCAACTCAGTAATAGAAAGGTAATATACACATAAATTATTTTAGGGTAAATAGAAATAATTAGCATAAAAATACATATATTGCGAAAACAGATAAGGATTATTTGGGTGTCTCGAGAGGGGTCAATTTATGGAATGTCCTATCTGCCTCCAAATAATATCTCCGAAACTCCTTATTACTAAGGCTAAAACAGATTGGCCTACCACTAAAGGAGAATATAATATTTATCATTGTCCTGCATGTGATGTACTATTTAGTTGGCTGATGAGAGCGATGGCTGTTGAGGGTTACGAGGAAAAAAAGCATACAAAATTGCACCAATATTTTCCGGCCCAAACCTACTTAGAATGGCAATCCCATTTTATGATAGATGGAGTTGGGGACAGTTTCTTAGAAAACCACCTATAAAAGAAGGAAAATTGTTAGATGTTGGTTGTTTTTATGGCGAGTTTTTATCGATTGCTGTCGGGATGTATGATTACAAAGTTAAAGGTATTGATATTAATAGGGCGGCTGTAGAGCAAGGTCGTAAAAAGTACGGTTTAGAGTCATTATATCCCCCGGAACATCTAACTGGCTGGTCTGCAAAAGCATTACGTAATTTTTTAACTAGTCATGGATTTTAAATTTTAGTTTTGAAGGAGAAGCCGATAGGAATTCTTTCCGCCAGCGAGATATGTGGAATACTTAATAGTAAATTCAGTTTGCCGAATCTAAAAAATGCTATTGAGTCTTGCTTTTTTACCACATAAATTATTTATTTATGCACTTTATTATATAATCATATACTATCCAACGTTGAGGTAGCATGCAAACTGTAATCTTAGCTGGCGGCAAGGGAACGAGGCTTGGGGATTTGACAAGAGACATACCGAAAGGTATGATAAAAATAAATAATAAACCTTTTCTTGAATATCAGATCGATTTGCTGAGAAGAAATAATATATCTAAGATTGTATTGTGCGTGGGGTACTTATCTGAGCATATTATGAATTATTTTGGCAATGGGAAAAAATTTGGTGTGAGTATAACCTATAGTATCGAGAAAAAAAAATTGCTCGGCACAGCAGGTGCACTGAAAAATGCGGAGCAATACTTGGAGAAAGAATTTTTCGTTATGTATGGCGACGTATACCTTCCAATAGATTTTGGAGAAATAGAAAACTATTTTAAAAGATCAAATAAAACAGGACTTATGGTAGTTTATAAAAATTATAATAAGTATGACAAGAGCAACACTATTGTCAAAGATAATTTTGTGATTGATTACGATAAGGAGCATAAAAAAAAGGGGATGGTGTACATAGACTATGGGGTGGTGGCATTCAGAAAAGATGTTTTGAGCCTGATTCCACAAAATAAATTTTATCATCTTGACAGTGTTTTTAAAACACTAATAGAGAAAAAGGATTTGCTTGCCTTTGAAACTTATACACCCTTCTATGAAATTGGTTCTGTTGAAGGTCTGAAACGATTTGAGCGCATGATTGTGTGCAAGTAGAAAAAAATTTTATTTTTGTCTGTATTCAGCCCACGAGCGTAAAAACTCATCTATGGTTTTGTCTGTTTGCGGATTAGATACCATTAATTCAAAGAACTTTGTAGGGATAGTGATTATATCTGCACCAGCCGCTGCTGCCTCATATATGTCCATCATGTGTCTTACACTACCGACAATTATTTTTGTTTTGAAGTTATGTTGCTTAAACAGAGAGGACACACTACTTACGACTGCCGCTGCATTATATCCTAAATCTTTAACGCGACCGTAGAATATACTTGCATACGTAGCACCTGCCATTGCTGCGACGAGCGCCTGGACTGGCGATACAATCACGGTAGCATTTATTTTGATTTTATCATTTTTGAGTATATGCATGGCTTTTACGCCATTAACATTCATTGGAATTTTTATAACAATATTCTTATGCCAGCTAGCATATTCCATTGCTTCTTCTATCATTTTATCAAATTCGTTCGTAGTAACTTCCACACTTACGGGCCCGTCTATTATCTGCAGGATTTCTTCAATTATCTTTCTATAATTTTTTTCTTTCTCTGTAGACATTATTTTAGGATTAGTAGTAACACCACTAATTATGCCCCACTCTTTTATTTTTCTTATTTCGTCAATATTTGCCGTATCAATGAAGAATTCCATTATCTCACACTTTGTAATCTCCTAACCTCTTTATAAATTTAATGCCTTCGTATAAATCTTTAACAATATAATCCGGTCTAACACCTATTTTATCCATTTCTTTGCAAAATTGACATTTTAGTGTGCCAATTAAAATTGTTTTGCATCCAGCAGTTTTGCCTGCCTTAATATCTGTAAGTTCATCACCGATCATATAGGAGTGTTTCAAATCTATTCCTAACTCATCGGCAGCTCTTAGTATCAGTCCTGGTTTTGGTTTTCTACAGTTACATTTGATCGCATACTTTCTGTTTTTTCCTGCAGGATGATGTAAGCAATAATATATAGCATCAATATGTGCATCATCCTTCGCCAGCTCAATTTTCATTTTACGATCCATTTCTCTTAAAGTTTTAATCGAGAAATGTTTTTTAGCCACACCAGGTTGATTAGAAACGATAACAGTTTTCAATCCGAGCTTATTTGCCATCCTTAGTGTTTTTGCAACATTAGGTAGAAGTTTAAACTGCTCTACTGTAAAAGGGGAATCTATTATGCCCAAATCACCATAATACACCAACTCGTTTATCACACCGTCTCTATCAAGGAACAGTGCTTTTACTCTTCCGATTCGATTTTGTTTTTCAGGCATAGACATATCAAATGCGTTATTGCTACATGAAGCGATTCTACTTGAGGCGTAGAATTTGCGGGCACAACTAAACAATAATCTGCTAATTTTTTCATAGCGCCACCATCGAAACCGGCTAATCCAATAGCTACACCGCTATTATCTTTTGCATAGTGCAACGCTTTAAGCAAATTCTGAGACCAGAGCCCGGCTTTATCACTGCCTGAGCCACCATGAACGCTTATTGCGATCACAACATCGCCTCTGTTGAACACATTTTTCAATTGCTCAATATAAATTTCACTAAAACCGTTATCGTTTGTGAGTGCACTTACTAGAGGGATATTGTCAACAAGAGCTGTTGCTTTAACACGTTTTTTACCTTCGACAATAGTCATTTTCATTAAATCGCACATGAAATGAGTTGCCGTCGACGCTGAGCCCCCATTGCCCATTATGTAAACATGTCTATCGTTTTTCCAAGCTCTAAACAGCACTTCTACAATCTCGTTTATATCCTTGCACGATATTTTATCTATCACCTCTTTCATTTCTGAAAAATATTTTTCTATCAGCTCTTCGATGTTCATTTTCTCATCCATTTATTGCTCCATTTATAAATGTCAAAAACCAATTTCATTGCTTTATACGCATCATCTAAGTTGCCAACAGGTTCCCTACCCTCTTTTATGGCAGAGCAGAACTCTCTGAATTCCAAATCCCACGAATTATCCTCTTCCCATTTATATACAAATTTATCAGGTATCCCTAATTCAGGTTTCATTTTGTAGAACGTTAATGTCTCCTCGCCGTAACTTCCACCCAGCCCATCAATAACAAGCAGTCCTGTCTTTCCAAAGACTTCAAACGAGAAAAGATTTTTCCATTGCGTCCAGCTTGCAGACAAAAAAGCAATTTTTCCAGATTTATTTCTAAGAAGCGCAAAACAGTTATCTTCTACTTGCATATTCCAGAACATAGTCTCAGTAAACCCGACAGCTTTATCAAAATCTCCTGCAAACATTCTAGCTAAGTCTATAAGATGTATCCCCTGGTCGAGCATTTCGCCGCCACCTGCAATCTCAGGATCTGCACGCCATTCTTTATCATAGCCAAGTCTGCCGCCATGTCCATATCTGCCTCTGAGAAACATAAGTTCTCCCGCATCTCCTCTGTCAAATATCTCTTTTGCCTTGACCACTGCTGGATGAAATCTGTGATTGAATCCAACTTTAACTTTAACCTTATGCTTTGCAGCGATGACCTGCATCTTTTTTAGATCTTTCGGAGTTGTAGCGCCTGGTTTTTCTACAAGTACATGCTTGCCATTCTCTATTGCCTCAACGGTTATCGGAGCCAGATATTTATTTGGTGTAGAAACTATCACTATATCTATATTATCATTCTTTACAACCTCCTTCCAATCTGAAGTGTAATCACATTTGTGCTTTTCAGCAAGGGATTTAGCTCTGTCTTCATTTACATCTGCTACGACAACAAGATTTTCGTTGCATAATGCTCTAGCTCGTTTATTACCTACCAAGCCCGCACCTATTATTCCTACATTCATTCGGTAACCTCTCTGTATTTAAGATTATCAATTCTTCTTAGAGTGTAAATTGAAGTTGATTTAATCTCATCTAACGAATTTTTAAAATTCTGATAATCATCCCAAACAGCACTGATTAATTTGCCGGTTATACCATCTGAGTCATCAGAAGCTAAATATAATGCAAGTTGTGCAGCTTTCTCTGGAGGTGTACCACCTGTTTCTTTTTGTTTTTTTGCTTTCTCTAAAAATTTTTTATCAATTTTATCTTCAGCTTCTAACACTTGATCTAGAAGCCTTGTATTAACAGCGCCAGGCGCTATTGAATTTATTTGGATATTGTAGTCCTTCACTTCTTCTGAGATAATCTCAGTAAATTTAACAACTGCGTCTTTAGATGTGCCATAGGCACTAAATGTAGGCACTGGTGGTCCACCTGCACCACCACCAGATAGATTGATAATTTTGCCTTTTCTCGCTGCTATCATATAAGGAAGAACTGATTTTGTACACATAACTGTACCTAATAAATTAATATTAATAGTTTTCATCCAAAGTTCGATATCGTTATTAACTAAACTACCCAAAGGCCCGTAAATCCCAGCATTGTTTACTAAAATATCTATTCTCTTAAAACGGTCTATTGTTTTTTTAGTCATCTCTTCAACATCATTAAAGTTTGAAACATCACATTTTAAAGGCAAAATGTCAACATTATACCTTTTCAACTCATCAGCCACACTACATATTTCCTTCAAGTTTCTTGATACTATTGTTAAGTTGCATCCCTCTCTTGCAAAAGTCTCTGCAATACATTTTCCGATTCCCCTGCTCGCACCTGTAATTATAGCAACTTTGTCTTTAAGCTTCATGTTTTTCACCAATGCCTATGTACCTAAAATGTAATTTCCTAAAGTTTTTTGGATTTAAAAAATTTTTGGTGTCAATAAAAATTGGTTTTTTCATAAGCGCTTTTATTCTTTCAAGTTGCAATTTTTTAAATTCAGGCCATTCTGTAATTAATACAAGCACATCGCTATTTTTAGCAACTTCGTTGACATTCTTGCAGACTTTTAATTCCGGTAGCTCAGGGACTTGAGAACGAACCTTAGGGTCAAAAGCTTTTACTATTGCTCCATATGAGAGAAGCTCCCTTGCAACCTCTAAAGATAAAGATCTTCTTAATGTGTTTGTTCCGGGCTTGTAGGTCAATCCGAGAATGCCTATTTGAATCGAAGTTACATGTCCAAACAATCTATTAATTCTATTAAAAATAAAATGCTTTCTATTATCATTGACTTCTTTAACAGCGTCAAGAAGTTTTGTATCAAACTTATTTAAATCTCCGATCTCTCTCAGTATCTGAATATCTCTTGCTAAAGTTCCACCTGAAAAACCCAAGCCAGGATTAATCGGTGCATAAGGACTTACCCGCCTATCTAATTTCAACGCCTTTACAACATCTGAAGCAGAGGCATTACATATCTCGCATAGGTCGGATATCTCGTTAATGAAACTCACACATGTTGCAAGATACGCATTTAAGGCGTGTTTAGTCATCTCAGCACTTTCAGTACTCATTGTAACTATCTCACATTTTAAGGGCTGACATAGTTTTTTCACTCTTTTTAATGTATTTTCATCATTTGCACCTATAACAATCCTATCCGGCTTAAGGAATGAGTTTATGGCCGACCCCAACCTTAAATTTTCGGGCATGTAACAAATATCAAATTTTAGCGTTTTATTTTTTTTAAGAATGTGTTCCCTTATTTTAGAACAGGTGCCTGTTGGAACCTGACTGCTAATAATTATTATTGAAGAGCTCTTGGCATATTTTATAATTTCATCTACTGCCTTGTAAATATCACCCAAATCAACTCGATCCTCTTCGTCAATTTTAGTGTCAAAAGTTATAAAAATAACATCTGCTCTATTTAAAGCAACTTTTTTGTCAAAACAGAATATTAAATTTTTTTTCTTAATATTTTTCTTAATGAGGTTTTCTAATCCCGGTTCAAATATGGGCGGGTGCCCATGAGATAGCTTATTTACTATTTCCTCATCAAAATCCGTGCCAACAACTTCATATCCTAATTCAGCTAGACAAGCAGCAGTCACGCATCCTAAATGCCATGTTCCGAATACTGTTATCTTTTTGTCGTTCATATTTTTTCATTAGTTGCTAACTAAAACTTTTGAGCCTTCAAAATCGAATGAGAATCTTACTTCGCAAAGTTTCTGTTCGGCCATTGCTTTCCTTAGTTTATCTTTATCTTTAGCGTAAAACATTAAGAATCCACCACCGCCACCGCCAACAAGTTTCCCACCAACTGCGCCGTGTTTCATTGCGATATCGTACCACCTGTCAATTTTTGGATTACTCATGCCTTTAGACCTTGCTTTTTTACTCTGCCAATGTATGTCGAGAAGTTCGCCGAACTTGACAGTATTTCCCTGCTCTAACGCTTTTTTGCATTCGATACCTATTTTTTTAATTTCATGTAATGAGTTAATCATTGACACGTCGTCGCTCTTGGTAAGTATGTCTTGGTGTTCTAATACACTATGTGACTTCCTTAAGAAACCTGTGAAAAACAACAGTAAATTCTCTTCTAAATCTAGGAGTACATCGCTTGACAATCTCAAAGGAACAACGGTCACATGCCCATCTTTACTAAAGGTAAAAGCGGTTATTCCTCCAAAGGCAGCAATATATTGGTCCTGCTTTCCGACAGGCTCTTTCAAAATGTCTATTTCTATTTTGCACGCTTCTTCAGCGAGCTGATTAGGCAATATGTGTTCTTTTTTATAGATATGAAGTGCTTTGAGCAGCCCGACCGTGAAACTGCCTGAGGATCCTAAACCAGCCCTTGCAGGTATATCGGACATGCTTCCCACTTCTATCCTTTTAGTAACTCCT
Source organism: Candidatus Thermoplasmatota archaeon (assembly GCA_030018475.1). Lineage (NCBI taxonomy): Archaea > Methanobacteriati > Thermoplasmatota > Thermoplasmatota archaeon. The sequence continues at coordinate 1,372 of JASEFT010000037.1, read as the reverse complement.
GTTAATTTCAGTGCTTCTCTTATTATGGGATGGCGCAGCTCGTCTACATTGTTAACCATTTCTGATTTTGAATAATGCGCAATAATTTTGTCTATGAAAATATCGTGAAGGTTTATATAAACGTATTTATTAACAGCAGCGCTTACAAGGAATCCACTGTATTTAGAATAGTAGGACGGTAAATCTGTTCCTCCGCCTCCGAAAGTTATTCGGGATGGTGTTCTTGTTATTATCATATCTCACACCGGTTTGTAACTATTTACTATTATTCCTTACCCAATATATATCTTTTTTGTTTGACTGACTGAATAAATCACCTATCCGCAAATCTGCGCCCTTTTCTTCCGCACAATTGATTCTACAAAACCGATACCTCTTGCAAAACCGCCAATAAAATATAATAAAAATTTTGCCATGAAAATCTTAACTGCTGAGTGTTTTATACCCTGTACTAAATACCATAAAAAACACGCTATTAGAGGAACAAAAGCAATCACAAAAAGTAGTGATATGGGTATTAAAATCGCAAAAAATATACTGTAAGATACTACCGCATTAAGATATATTGCGGCGTACATAGATGGCTCATCGCCTGTCGCTTTTAGCATATACGGATATGCTCTGCCCTTCCATCTTTGCCCCTTCCAAAATTCTCTGAGTGTATGAGTTACGTGAAAATAACAGATTGCTCTCTGTTCCATTACGATTTTCTTAGACGTTGTCCAAAGAAGTTCGTTTACTTTCTTTCCTAGCAACCTATCCTCTCCACCCACCAAAGGGAACCCGCCCAGATCTAAAAATACTGTGCGTCTCATCAAGCGAGGATGAATATAAAATGTAAATGTTTTATCAGGATCCCATCCATAAGTAATAGCTGATTCAACCCATGTATCCTTAGTGGGTATGAATTTTGGATCTACGCCAATAACATCAGCATCTTTAAAATGTTTAATTGTATATTCGATGAATCTGTCATTTACACCACCAGTATCTGCGTCCATAAGTGCTATAATTTCGCCACTTGCCTCTTTAGCACCAATATTTCTAGCTTCTGGCGGATAGGCTTTTTTTCTTATGAGTAATTTAATGTTTGGATGCTTTTTTGAGAGCTTTTGAATAATATCGAGAGTCCCATCAGTTGAGCCCCCGTCAACAATAATTATCTCTATATCTTTGTATGTTTGATTTAACCAATTTTTCAATGTATTTTCGATATGCTCGCTTTCGTTAAGCGTGGGTATTATGATGCTGACTTTCATGATTCTGATAGTATAATATTCGTCGCAATATTAATATTTGTTCCTGTATAATTGAGAGTGTCAACTTAAGCGTTAAATTCTGACAATCCCATCACCTCTCAAGCCTAGTTTAG
>JASEFT010000036.1 GCA_030018475.1 Candidatus Thermoplasmatota archaeon | reverse complement strand
CATCTTTTTGATACTAAAATCCGTATAAGAAGCACCAGGCAAGCGAAGATTACTACAGACAAAAAAACAATCACTCATAATCCCTGGGGTGAAGAGCTCAGTCTTTACCCGCTCTACAGGCTACAGTATAGGAGGTACTGTTTCGTCCAAAATATTTATCTTCACCAAAATTTATTCTTTAGTGGTGATGAAAAAATGGTAAGCGGCTGCGGATTTTCATGCACTCTCTGCTCTTTATATAAGAACGGTATATGCCCAGGCTGTACTGTAGAAGAGAAACTAGCGCAAGAATGCAGCATAATCAAATGCCTCAAAAAGCAAAGATTAACCACATGCTTAGCTTGCGAAGGAAGGTATAGCGGCGGCATAATATGCACTACCTACTCAGATGCACTTAAAAAATGTGTTCTGAGAAGATATGTTTTTGAGAAGATAGGCTGGAAAATACCTGAGGTTTAGTAGCAAATGCGCGAATATAAAGTAATTCTAGCGCTGATAATTCTAACAGCACTGCTTTCAGGAATTATCTATTTTAAATTCCCAGCTATTATGGGTGCTCATGCGCTCAGTGTAGCGCTCTGGGCTGTTTTATGCGCAGAAATTCTGGCTTTTATTAAAAGGTGAAAAATATGAAGAACATCAAAGGCAAAGTGACTGCTTTAATTATAATAATTCTAGCAGCTGCTCTTAACATAGGATTATTAATATTTTTCCAGCTCTCCCTCCAAGAATCGCAGGGCTTTGTGCACAGCGCTCACATCATAGATACTAAATCTGCAGGCTTAACATTTGGACTAGCCTCGCTGTTTTGGATGCTTTTCATAGGCAACTACTGGGGCTTTATTACCGGCGAGCTGCCTACAGAGAAAAAGTTGCTTTATCAAAAAGGCGTAGGCTCTTCAGTTATTTTTCTGGGAACTGCAATTTCTGCTTATGCTTTTATCAAATGGGGTAGTAGCAACAATTCAACAATGGGAGATACTTTAGGCACATTATCTTTAGCACTAAGTGCTTTGGGAATTCTTTGGGTGCTGATTGTGAAGTTTATAGGTCTTGGTTGGGTAGAGAAAGAAATTGAAGTCAGAAAAAAATATGGAGAGAATCGTAAACTCGTAGTAAAGAAGACGTTGCTCGTTGCAATCTCATTGGCTTTAGCGCTTTGTTTGGAAGTTATTTTTGTCTATCTTGGCAAAGGCTCTTTATTTAATCCTTACCCAGCTATTGGCGCTACTATTATAGCTCCCAACCTCGACTTCTTGCTCTGGGCTGTGTTCTGGATACTGTTTGCAAATGTAATACTTGAGAAGATACCAAAAGCTGCAAAACTCAAAGCTATAACAATTGCGCTATGGACTGGAATAATAGCATGCTTCGTATTCTATATTTTGAAATTTTACACTTTTTTAGAGCCCGGCGCTGTTAGCGCTCTGCTATCTTCATGGTGTATTTTTGGGCTACAGTTCACAATAAACGCAAGAGCTCATTTAAAGGAATAAAAGAAGCCTTCAGGGAAAAGAAAAGGGCTTCAAAAATAAATGTTATTATTTGCTACGTTGATCTCCCTTTGGTGACCCGAAAATGGCTAAAATAATTGACGGGAAGAAGATCGCAGAGGAAATACAAGAGGAAATAAAATCAGAAGTTAGCAAGCTGAAGAATGAAGGCGTTACTCCCGGGCTAGCGGTAATATTAGTTGGCGAGAATCCTGCTTCACAAGTCTATGTAAAAAATAAATCCGCAGCATGCGAAAAAGTAGGCATATATTCTGAAACAATAAAATTGGCTGAAAATACAAAAGAGGAAGAAGTGTTAGCCTTGATTGATGAGCTGAACGAAAACAAAAAATTCCATGGTATTTTAGTTCAGCTACCCCTTCCCAAACATATAAATGAGTCCCGAGTTTTAAACAGAATAAAACCTGAAAAAGATGTTGACGGCTTCCATCCAGTAAACGTTGGCAAGCTAGTCATTGGTGAAGATACTTTTCTACCATGCACAGCAGCAGGCATACAGCAGTTGCTGGTAAGGAGCGGTGTAGAAATATCCGGCAAACATGTTGTAGTCGTAGGCAGGAGTAACATCGTTGGAAAGCCCATTGCTAATATACTGCTTCAGAAAAAAGACAATGCAAATGCTACTGTAACAATATGTCATACAGGAACTAAGAACATGTCGGAATTTACAAAACAGGCAGATATTTTGATAGTAGCTGCAGGGAAGGCCGAGGTAATAACTGGCGATATGATTAAAGATAACGCTGTAGTAATAGATGTAGGAATAAATAGAGTAGAAGATCCTGTAACGAAGAAGCACAAGCTCGTTGGAGATGTGCACTTTGAGAGTGCAAGTCAGAGAGCTTCTTTGATTTCGCCAGTGCCTGGCGGCGTAGGACCGATGACTGTTACAATGCTTTTAGTGAATACTGTTAAAGCTGCTAAACAGCAATCGGAGCAAAGATGAGGTCTCGACCCTCATTAAGAGCAAATAAGTTGCAAAAAACTAAAGGTGCCAGTAAGTAGAATTTATAGTATAGTTACATTCTACCCGCAATTCAAGTTGAAAAAAATGACATCCTCAAGTGGTATATATACCTGACTTCGCCAGTTAAGATGAGGCTTTTACTCCCTTTGTGAAAAAATAAAAGAAAACTAGTAACTTTCCCCAAAATTTCTATAAAACAATTTGACAGATTTTTCCAGTGGAAATTTAAGACGTGAAACATAGAAAAATTCCCCAAAAAATGTACCACCTATTTGACACATTTTGACAGGGCATAATCTACCAAGAAATTGTTACTCAAAAAATACCCCTCCTAAATTGACAGTTGCGGTTATATACCCACGAAATAGGTTTGGATCTCATATTTTCTCTAACATTTCACCTAAAAATCGGGCATTTTTGATGATTTTATCGAAAAATATCATGATAAAGCGCTAAAATTATGATGATAAAAGCCCAACTGTCAAAAGGAGTATGTGCTAGAAATTAGCCCGTTCGAAGCAGTGAAAGTGGCGAGGTTAGGTATATACGCTCCTCGCTATGGCTATAACTAACTAATTCCATTTTTTCTCAACTTCCGTAAATTTTAATAAGAACCCCGCTAATACTAAATTAACGGCACCCTTTTGGGAGAGTGTCTTGTCTCCCTAAAGAGTAATCAATTTCAAAAACTAAAAAGACTTACACGCAATTCCTCTGGCAAGCTAAAGTTTGCAGTTTCCTTGCTTCAGGGTTATGAAAGAAAAAGTGGATAAAATAACTGAAATGGGCGATAGTACAAAAAAAATAGGGAGGAATTGATACGAATAAGAAAAAAGATATAAGAGAGCATGTCGGAAAAGAAATAGGCAAAATAGCAAGGCCTGACGAGCTATGGTTTGTGAACGATGTGCCTAAAACTCGAAGTGGTAAGATAATGAGAAGGGTGATAAAAGCTAAGGTGGTAGGCGAGCCAATTGGGGATATTTCAACGCTTGCAAATCCAGAAGCTGTAGATGAGATCGGAAGAGCGCGATAAACTATGGGAGAGGGGGTCAAAATCTGCCCCTCATGCGGAGGGGAGACCGAAAAAGTAGAGGTGGCTTATTCATACGCAGGCGTAAACCCAGGTAAATACTGCGAAACTTGCTGCTAAAACAATGGGATGGTAAAATAAAGGGATGTGAAAATTATGGGTGATAACGGTTTAGCTAATCCTGCACCTCTTGGCCTTATGGGGTTTGGGGTGACGACGGTGTTATTGAACTTGCATAATGCTGGTTTGTTTGAATTGGGCAGTATGATTCTTGCAATGGGAATATTTTATGGTGGTATTGCGCAGGTAATTGCTGGGGTATTAGAGTTTAAAAATGCTAATACCTTTGGAACAACAGCATTTTGCTCTTTTGGGTTGTTCTGGCTGTCATTTGTGTTTCTCATTGTATTCCCAGAAGTGGGTTGGGGTAGAACACCAAGCAACATAGCGATAGCATCATATTTGTTTTTGTGGGGATTATTTACACTTGGGATGTTCTTTGGTACTTTGAAAACCAATCGAGCTCTACAATTTGTATTCATGAGTTTGGCAATTTTATTCTTTCTCTTATCTACAGCATACGCATTTGACAGTTCAAATATCATAAAGGTTGCGGGCTACGAAGGTATAATCTGTGGTTTCAGTGCGATATATCTTGCATTAGCCCTAGTAATAAATGAAGCACATGGTAAAACTATACTGCCTATATTACCCATCAAAAAGAGTTGAGGTAAAAAAACGACTGAAAAATTTGAGTGATACTGACTTTTCGTTACAACCACAAAAAGAGTCTACTCGCTTGTTAATATATCTTTTTGTTATCTACTACTCCTGCCCGGCAACCAAAACTTTTATTTGAGTTCGACTAATATCTACTCTAAAGTATGAAATTAAAAATCGCAATTTCCGGCAAGGGCGGCGTAGGTAAAAGCACAATAGCCGCGCTGCTTGCTAGAGAGCTATCTAAAAAAGAAAAAGTTTTGCTACTTGATGCAGACCCAGTACCTACAACATCAAAATTACTTGGAATAAAAGAAAATATTGAGCCTCTCGCAAGAATGACCGCGCTTATCGAAGAGCGCACGGGCGTAGACCCCACAAGCAAATTTTTCAAACTCAATCCTAAAGTAGATGATCTAGTAGATAAATTCGGTGTGAGCTACAATGAGAATTTAAAATTGCTTGTATTAGGCACGATTGATACTGCAAAAACAGGCTGCTTCTGCCCTGAGAACGCTTTCCTAAAAGCTTTTTTAAGGTATTCGACAAAGCAAGATGGTATTTTAATTCTTGATATGGAAGCTGGTATAGAGCATCTTACAAGGGGCACAACTAAAAATGTGGATTTGTTAATTGTGGTTATTGAGCCTAGCGTGAGAGCTATAGAGGTAGCGAGCGCGATAAAGAGGCAAGCTGAAAATATAGGAATAGCTAAAGAGAAAATAATTGCAGTTTTGAACAAGCATCGTTGTGAAGAAGAGCTACAGAAAACGAAAGAGTTCTTAGAGAAAATAGGTATCCCTTTAGTAGCCACAATACCTTACGATGAAAAGATAGTTGAAAATGATAGGGGGGTAGAACCTTTAGACCCTAGCTCTTTAACTAATGAAGAAATCACAAAACTTGCATATGAAGTAACGAGCTCTAAAGGATAAAATATTTTTAATCCTATCTATTTTACTATTCCACGTTTGTCGTAGCAGTCGGTTTGGTGAGCGGAATTGAAAAAAATCATGTTCATTGCAGAAAAATGCCTTGCGTGCAAGACCTGCGAGCTAGAATGCGCTATTACTCACGCCAATACTACTAACATAAACGATGCGATATGGAAAGTACCTCAGCCTTTTCCAAGATTGAGAATTATCACTGAGAATGGAAAGAATAAAATTTTAAGATGCATGCAGTGCAAGAAGCCGAAATGCGTAGAAGTGTGCGAATCTGGCGCACTTAAACAAGAGAACGGCATGGTCACTCTCAATGAAGAGAAATGTACTGGATGCTGGAATTGTATTGAGGCATGCCCTTTTAAATCAATTTTCAAAAACGAGCTTCTGAATATTGCGATAAAATGCGATTTGTGTAATAATAAAGAAAAACTTGCTTGCGTTGCAAGCTGCCCTACCGGAGCGCTATCGATAAAAGAGGTAAACTAAATGAGGGGATCTAACCTTACTGCAGACCCAGCAGCAAAGTATCTATTAGAAAAGAAAGAAAAAGGCTTGCCTGATACCGTCTGGGATAGATACGAAAAAATGCAGCCCCAGAGCGGGTTCGGCGAACTTGGAATATGCTGTAGAATATGTCCTCAAGGTCCTTGTAGGATCAACCCTTTTGGCAAAGAGCCATCGCGAGGTATATGCGGTGCACGCGACTATACTATTGTCTTAAGAAATCTGCTCAGAATGATTGCAGGCGGCTGTGCTGCGCACTCGGACCATGGGAGACACATTGCCCATACCTTACTGGCGTTGACTGAAGGCAAAACACCAGACTATAAAATCAAAGGTGAAGCTAAGTTAAAGGCAGTTGCTGCTAGAGTGGGTATAAAGCATGAAGGTAAGGACTCTATCAGTCTAGCAAAAGAAGTGGCGCACAAAGCGTTAGAAGATTACTCTAGAATCGAGCCTGAGCCTTTGACTTGGATCCAAACAACAATGACAAAAAAGAGGTTGGAAATTTTAGATAGATGTGACGTCCTGCCTTATAATATCGATGCAGCCATTACCGAAGTCATGCATAGAACACATATAGGCGTGGATGCAGACCCTGTACCTTTGCTTTTCGACGGACTGAAATGCGCGGTTGCAGACCTTGCAGGAGAGCATATAAGCACAGATTTGTCAGATATTTTGTTTGGAGTGCCGAAACTAACTAAGTCAGAAGTAAACTTGGGTGTGCTTAAAGTTGATGAGGTTAATATAGCAGTTCATGGCCACAATCCCATTCTGAGCGAGGTTATTTGCGATGTTGCAGAAGAGCTGCAAGAAGAAGCTAAAGCTGTGGGTGCAAAGGGTATAAATATCGTCGGTATTTGCTGTACAGGTAACGAGCTGCTAATGCGGCGCGGTATACCACTAGCTACTAATTTTTCCTCACAGGAACTTGCAATAATGACTGGCGTGCTTGACGCAATGGTTGTAGATTATCAGTGTATCATGCCTTCACTGGGCATGTGGTGTCAATGCTATCATACTAAACTCATATCCACTTCTGAACTGTGTAGACAGGCTGGCGATATACATATAGAGTTCAGGCCCGAGACTGCGAAACAGAGCGCAACCGCTATTCTTAGACTAGCAATAAGCGCTTTTAAAGAGCGCAACCCCAACAAAATCGATATACCTAAGATAAAAAATATTGTGTATGCTGGTTTCAGTGTTGAGCAAATTCTAGAATATTTAGCAAAAACATCACCTGATGATCCTATGCAATATTTAGTTGATAACATAAAAAACGGCACGATTCTAGGTATTGCAGCAATGGTCGGCTGCAACAATCTCAAAGCGCCTCACGACTATAATCATTTAACAATAGCTAAAGAGCTTGTTAAAAACAATGTACTTATAGTAGCTACTGGTTGTGTAGCAGGCGCTTTCGGCAAAGCTGGACTACTTACTCCTGAAGCTGTAAATCAATATGCTGGCGAGGGCTTGAAAAAATTTTTAACTGAGTTAGGCACTAAATCCGGCTTTGGCAAGCCCTTACCTCTAATTTGGCATATGGGCTCCTGTGTAGATACCTCGCGTATCCATGATCTGGCCACAATGATCGCAAACAAGCTAGAAGTAGATATTAAAGACTTGCCGCTAGTAGCGAGCGCACCTGGAAATATGAGTGAAGAGGCAGTAGCTACTGGCTCGTGGTTGGTAGTAACAGGCTGGCCGACTCACGTTGGTATAGTACCGTTCATCTACGGCAGTAAGTTAGTAACTCAAATTGCTGAGAATACTGCTAGAGACGTTTACGGCGGGTACTTTATATTTGAAACAGATGCAGAGAAAGCTGCTAAACGGTTAATTAATATAATCAAGTACAGACGTTGGAAACTGGGTATAGACGTGGATGAAGAAATAGTATATTGGACTGGTGAGACTGCTAAAGAGCTCTTTGCTAAGTCAAAGGAGTTGTGAAAAATGGCTAAGGTATCACAAACAGAATTGTTTAGTCTTGCGATCTCAGGGGCAATAACAGCTACAGGCTATGCAGATGTGCTATTAAACAGAGCGCTAAGAAAACACGGTCCTGACAAACCAGTAGCATTTCCAGATACAGGTTATGAATTACCATCCTTTTACGGCTGGACTACCACGCCAGTTAAAAAGCTTGGCGACTTACCACCGCTTTTAGGGAGCGTCAGAGCTAAAATTGCGCACGAGCCTACTTATGAAAATGCTCTTAAAGCCGGCGAAGCCACTATGTGGTCTGCAGAAATTGTGGAAGCGCTTAGATATATAGACAAGGACAATCCTTACGAAGGCGCACCACATCCTTTTGCCAAAACTCAGTATTGCGGGTTTGTGAGTGACAGGGTGTTGCGCAAACTTGGCATAGCTTTTGTTGACGATACTATACCTGGTACGCTTGTTTTTGTTGGTAAAGCTAAAGACCCAAAGGCGCTAGTTAAAATTGTGCGCGAGGCGCAGAACAAAGGCATGCTTCTAATGGCTACTTACGATATACTCAAGCAGTTAGACGATGAAGGAATCCATATGGGGCTTGACATAATGTTTTATCCGCTCGGTGAATTCACCCAAGTCATCCATGGTTTGAATTTCGCGATCAGGGCTGCACTGACGTTTGGCGGGATTAAAAGAGGCGATCGCAAAGGTATTTACGAATATTTGAGCAAGCGCCCTAAGGTTGTTGTTATCCAGCTTGGGCCACTTGACCATATTAAAGTAGCTGCTGAGTTTGCAGTTCTTTTCAACGGCTCACCTACTATTACAGACCAAGATGTAGAGACTATTCCAGGCAAGTATGTTTCTCAGCCTGACTATAACCAGATTATTCAGACAGCAATAGAAATAAGGGATATGAAGCCAAAGCTAGCGCCTGTAGACATACCTGTAGCTTACGGGCCTGCGTTTGAAGGTGAAACTATCAGAAAAGAGCAGATGTATGTAGAAGCTGGTGGAATGCGCACAACCGCATTTGAATATCTTAGAATGCGCGAAAAGGCAGAAGATGTAGAAGATGGTAAAATCACGTTCATAGGAAAGGATGTAGATAGTTTGACTGAAATGTCAAGAATACCTTTAGCAATACTTGTGGATGTCTATGGCAAGAAAATGCAGAAAGATTTTGAATCTGTGCTCGAGCGCAGAATACATCAGTATGTCAATTTTGCAGAAGGAGGCTGGCATACTGGGCAGAGAAATTTAATTTGGGTTAGACTAAGCAAGGAGAGTGTAAAAAGAGGCTTGAAACTCAAGCACATCGGCAATATTTTGCATACTAAATTACATGCTGATTTTGGTGGTGTAGTAAGTAGGGTGCAAGTAACCCTAATTACTGATGCAGACGAAGTCAAAAAACGTTTGCCAGAAGCTCTGGAAGCTTATAAAGAGCGTGACAAACGGCTGATGGGCTTGACAGACGAAAGCGTTGAGACATTCTACACTTGTACGTTATGTCAATCTTTTGCACCTAGCCATGTATGTATAGTCAGCCCAGAACGACTGGGACTTTGCGGCGCTATAAACTGGCTGGATGCCAAAGCGAGCTATGAAATGACGCCTGCAGGCCCAAACCAACCTGTTAATAAAGGCGATACCTTAGATGAGGAAAAAGGTCAGTGGTCAGGCGTGAATAAGGCAGTTTATGAATTTAGTCATGGTAAACTGGAAAAATTCAACCAATACTCTTTGATGGAAAACCCGATGACCTCATGTTTGACCGGAGATACAGAAGTTATAATTGACGGCAAAGTTGTAGGACTCGGTGAGTTTATAAACAAGCATAGAGGTGGGGAAGAGTATGCTAAGGCATGCGCATTGACTTTAAACAAGGGTAAAACAGTACAAGAAAGATTGGTGGCAATGCAAAAATTCCCAGCACCTGATAAATTAATAAAAATAGAGACCAAATCCGGCACAGAACTTATTCTTACTCCGGAGCATGAGATTGCAGTTGATAGAGCTAAAGGCTTGTCGTGGAGAAGAGCTGACGAGATTAAGCCTGGAGATAGAGTAATTGCACTAAAAAAATCGGATACTAATTCTAAAACCGAGCATACTACAAATGGTGGAGGACTTAATAAACTCCCAGACCCTGATTATCTTCTAGAGGTCGTAACCAAAGCAGAAGATTTCCAAAATCAAGGAGGATACGATTATGTTTATAATCTAACCTTGAGAGATACTCACTGCTACTTTGCAAACGGGCTGTTGGTAAAGAACTGCGGGTGCTTTGAATGCATTGTTGCAATAACTGCAGATATGCAAGGTGTAATTGTAGTAAATCGAGAATATCCGGGAATGACGCCAATCGGAATGAAATTCTCAACTCTTGCAGGCTCAGTTGGCGGTGGACAGCAGACGCCTGGCTTCCTTGGTGTTGGCAGAAAATTCTTAGTAAGCAAGAAGTTTATCAGGGCGGATGGCGGCTTTCAGCGCATTGTATGGATGCCTAAAATGCTGAAAGACGATATGCGCAAAGATTTAGAGAACCGCGCAAAAGAACTAGGCATGCCTGATTTTGTAGATAAAATTGCAGATGAAACCATAACAACAGACCCGGCTGAGCTGGCTGAATATCTAGTAAAAGTAGACCATCCTGCAATGAAGCTAAAGCCGTTAGCGTAAAAAGTGATGAAAAAATGGCAGTAGAAATTCCACATGAAAAATGGTCTGGTAAAATAGAAGAAGTGGCACTAGGCGCTACTAAAGAAGAAGGTGGTACAAGAGCTAAAAAAATTACTGTTGGAGGCGAAACCACTTTGCCTTTCCTTACCTTCGAAGGTGCTTTGCCTCACAAGCCTGTTATTGCAATTGAAGTTCACGATACTGTGCCTACTTATCCAGATAGTTTGAGAGAGATCTTTGAGCCGGTTTGGGATAAGCCAGAGCAATGGGCTAAAGTTGCAGTAGAAAAATGGCATGCTGACTTAATATGCTTGAAATTGAAAGGCATAGCGCCAGACGGTCTAAACAAAACACCTCAAGAAGCATTTTCAACAGTAGAAAAAGTTTTAAAATCTGTAGATGTACCTTTATTCATTTACGGCTGCGGCGATGAAGAAAAAGACGCAAAGGTATTTAACGAATGTGGGGAGCTTATAAAAAAAGAGCGCTGCACAATAGGGTTAGCAGAAAACGAAAAGTATAAAAGTCTAGCAGCTGCTGCTATGGGATTTAATTGCAATATTGTAGCTTTTTCTAATATAGACATAAACCTTGCAAAGCAATTAAATATTTTACTTACTGATTTCGGTGTGAAAAAAAACCGTATATTAATGGACCCGCTACAGGCAGGTTTGGGCTACGGCTTAGAGTATTCTTATTCAATTATAGAAAGGCTGAGGCTGGGAGCGCTGCTCGGTGACGCCATGCTACAAATGGCAATAGTTTGCGATTCTACAGTAGCATGGGATGCTAGAGAAGCTGTTGACGAAAGTTATCCAGGCGAGCTAGCTACAAGGGGTATTCTCTGGGAAGCAACTACTGCAATTTCTGCATTAACTGCAGGTGCGGATGTGATTATAATGAGACATCCCAGAGCAGTAGAGCTTGTACGTAATACTATTGAAAAGCTTACCGGCAAAATAGGTGAATAGCAAATGCCTCTAACTGCTTTAGAGATTTACAAGCATTTACCAAAAAAGAATTGCGGCGAATGCGGTGTGCCAACATGCTTGGCTTTTGCAATGCAACTTGCTAGCTTGAAAACTCAACTTGATAAATGCCCTTACGTAACTGAAGATGCAAAATTAAAGCTTGCTGAAGCTGCAGAGCCCCCAATAAGGTTAGTGAAATTTGGTGTTGGCGAAAACGAGCTTGCGATAGGGGATGAAACTGTGCTTTTCAGGCATGATAAAACATTCAATCATCCTACTGTCTATGCATTAGCTATAGACGATACTGAGCCTTTAGAAGAGCTTAAACGTAAAATTGAGCTTGCGAATAATTTCAGAATCGAGAGGGTAGGACAATTATTGAAATTAGATGCGGTTGCAATAAGAAATGTTTCTAACGATGCAAAAAAATTCTCAGAAGTAACCAAATTGGTGCAAGAAAATACCAAACTTCCTCTGATTTTAATGAGTAATAATTCTGAAGCTATTGAAGCTGGTTTAAAGCAAAGCTCAGTTTCTAAACCACTTATTTATTGCGCTACTTCAGATAATTTCGATGCAATGCTTAATTTAGCTAAAAACTACAAATGCCCTCTTACTATATCTGCGACGAATTTGGATGAGTTGGTAAATTTAACTCAAAAAGCGAAAGGGCAAGTAAATGATATTGTGATTGATTTCGGCGCTAAGAGTCTTAAAGAAGCTTTAGAAACACTCACTACGATCAGGAGGCTGGCGATAAAAAAGAGTTTTCGTCCTTTAGGCTACCCCGTAATAACAATATTGGATACAAAAGATAAATTTGAGGCTTTTTCTCAGGCTAGTATCTACACAATGAAATATTCTTCAATTGTTGTGTTTAACGAATTAGATTGGGCTATGCTATTGCCTTTGCTCGCATTGCGCCAGAATATATTTACTGATCCCCAAAAGCCAATCCAAGTAAAGCCAGGAATTTACGAAATCGGCAAACCAACCGCAAACTCGCCATTACTTGTAACAACTAATTTTTCATTAACTTATTTTACGGTTGCCGGCGATACTGAGAAAAGTAAAGTGCCTTCATGGCTGCTTATAGTAGACACTGAAGGTCTTTCTGTAATGACCGCATTTGCAGCAGATAAGTTCACACCAGAGCTTATAGCGAAAACGATTGAGAGCACAGGTATAAAAGAAAAAGTAGCGCACAACAAAATTATTATACCAGGAATGGTAGCGAGAATGACAATAAAACTTAAAGAGCTTACAGGAATGGAAGTACTAGTGGGCCCGCGCGACTCTTCAGGAATACCATCGTATTTGAAAGAGAGCTGGAAGTGAAGTTTGTAGAACATTATACCGCCTATGCGCTATGTGACCACTCTTGCAGCTATTCTAAGCGTTGTTTCCATTGTTCTCTCGTTTTTTCAAGCTTAGCATCTCTTTCCAAGCTCTGCTACCGCATGACATGCCTTTGAAGTTTCTGGAAGCTCGATAACAGCTCTGCCCTCTAAACTATAACTTCCAATAAGCTCGTCATAGGGTATGAGCGCTATAGTTACCTGATCAAAGCCTACTGCTGTAATAGTTTCTTTCAGCACTTCCGGAAGCTTCTCACGCACAAAGTTAACGGCAAGCATAATAGTTTTTGCACGCAGCTCCATTTCCTCAGCAAGCTTTTTTATTCTGCCTGCAGTCAATATACCTTCTTTTGTAGGGTCTGAGGCTATTATAAGGACGTCTACATCTTTTGTAGTCCTCCTGCTTAAATGCTCCATACCTGCTTCACAGTCAACTACTACATAATCATAGCAGTCGCTCATTTTATCAATACAAGTTCTTAAAACTTGATTGACATAGCAGTAGCAACCAGGACCTTCAGGTCTGCCCATTGTGAGCAAATCAAACCCTTGCGCTTCCGTGATTC
>JASEFT010000035.1 GCA_030018475.1 Candidatus Thermoplasmatota archaeon | reverse complement strand
AGAACCTGTGCTACCACCTAATCTAGGGGTGTAGGTGGGTGGGCTTTACTTGATTACCACGCCGTTAGGATTCTCAAGTGCTAATAAGTCTAAGTTTTCTAAAATTTTCAATTCGAATGTAAATCGAGCGTTTGGATGCGAGCACGGTATTTCTCTGCCATTTGCGTCTTCCTTACCAAGCCACCACTTACCTGAATGATTGAAACCCTTTTTAGGAATTTCGCAGTCTTTTCCAAGCCAGTGAGCCTTACCATTCTCAGTAACCAATACGTTTGAAAATATTATTTCGTTAGTGCTGTGAAGAGCTTTCCATAGTAGAGGATCATCTTTAGAATTTATACCTTGGATTATTCCAAACATTCCTTTCTCAGGATTGACTGCACGTAGTTCCCCATCCTTCTTTAGAAGCTTTGGCTATTGCTAGGCGAAGCGATAATTTCTTGAGGCCGATGCTATTACCACCATACTGAGTATTTGTACTGTACACAGTATCATCGTATGGGTCTATATAGACCCTGCGTTCATCAAGATTTTTGCTGACTTTCATATCGTTAAGTTCGCCTTGAGAATGTATGAATTTAAAGAAATATGCTTTATTACCCTGCCTAACAAACTCTTCGTAGCCAGGTCTGTAAAGTAGCCTTTCGCTATGCGCCACACAGCTAGAGTCTGTGAGTTGGACGCAAAGTATGGAAAACTCTGAGTTCAAAGGTCCTAAACAGAAAAAGAGGATATACAATTCATGACCTTTCATTATATCCATCAGAATTTTATGAATTTCTTCAAGTGCCTTCTCACGATATTTTGTTCTTACAAAACTTCCTAGCTCAATCCATTTGGGGATAAGAATACAAGTATGCTCTCTATCCCTTGCTTGATCATAGTAACTGTCAAAGTGTAGAGTATGACCATCAATAGCAAGTTTAGTTTCTTCGCCGTTCCGTAACGCAGCATCTTTAATATACAGCCAATCCCCCGGGCTATCGGCATATATAAAAAACGGTGTCCGGATTACAAAGCTCTATGTAGTTAGCAATGAACCGATGAAGTTTGGAATTGTTTATCTTAATAAGTTTTATGTAGTCTTCTTTAGTTAATCTAGCTTCTAAATATACTTCTGGTTTTTTCATCCATTACTAAAATCAAACTCTTGTTATCTTCCTCTTGCCCATTGCAGAAATGTATTGTACTTCTTTTCCAGGCGCTATAGCGCTAGCAAACTCTTCTTGAATTGGCAACTCAAAAGTCTCGTAATTTTCTAAATCCATAAGCTGTACGTTTTTACCCATTACCACAATAACTTGAGCGTTGCGTTTATCTATTATAGGAACATCTACTCTGTGCTTTACAGGATGCACAATGCTACGCTTTTGATTGTCAAATATTCCTATAGCTTCTATCCTAGCTTTAGCTTCGCCGTGCTTGCCCGGCTTTGAAGTTACTACACTCATTATTTTGCAAGCTTCTTCATCTATAACTATATAGCCACCCTCTTTTAGCTCTCTAACTTCGCAGACAGTCTTCATTTTTATCCTTCCCAAATCTATATCTGTTTATAAATAATTATTATTTACTGTCAATGAAATTATTAAAAGAGCTTGCAAACGAGATATCGAAAGCTATTTGTAAAGTTGACTTAGTGGAAGGGAGCAAGATATTAAAAAGTAATGAATATGATGTTACTAGAGTTATAGATGCAGTTGCTGAAAGGAAAGCTCTTGAGCTATTAAAGAGCCAAACTGAATTTAATATTATTACTGAAGAATCTGGTTATCATGATTTCGGTGGTAAAAAAACAATTGTCCTCGATCCTCTAGATGGCAGTTTCAATGCAATCTCCGGTATTCCTTTCTATTCAGTCTCTATAGCTGTTGGAACATCTAAAATTTCAGATATCGAGTACGGGCTCGTAAAAAATTTAGTTACTGGCGAAGAGTTTGAAGCTTCTCAAGGCAAAGGCGCTTATTTGAACGGCAAAAGAATAAAGACAAAAAATTTCAATCCTAACGATTTAGCATTTTCTATTTATTTGAGCAGATATGCGAGTAGTAAAAGCTTCGAGCTCGCTAGAAAAGCAAGGAGGCTCCGCTCGTTAGGGTGCGCCTCACTAGATATATGTTTGGTAGCATGCGGAGCACTTGACGCTTATTATCAGGCAGGCTATCCTCTTAGAGTTACAGATGTAGCTGCAGGCGCTCTAATTTTAAGAGAGGCAGGCGGCGAAATCTACGATGATAAATTTAATTTGCTAGACATGGCATTTGAGCTTAAGACAAGAAAAAATGTGCTCGCTGTCGGTAGTAAAAAAACATTGGAGCTGATGAAATGAGGGTAGGAATTGTTGCAAGAACAGATAGGAAAGATGCTCTAGAAATTGCCAAGAAAGCAATAGAGTTTTTATCTGATATAGCTGAGGTTTTGGTTGAGAAAACTTTAGCTTCAAAGCTCAGGAAGAAATTCTCAAATCTAATTAATGCAGATATTGTGATCGCAATAGGTGGAGACGGTACTATTTTAAGAGCTTTGCAAAGTTATAATGTTCCTTTGCTTGGTGTGAAAGCAGGTGCTGTAGGATTTTTAGCTGAAGTGCAAAGCGTTGAAAATCTCAAAGATGCTCTAGCTAAAATTCTAGCAGGTAAATATAAAATTGAGAGCAGAATAAAGTTAAAAACTATTTTGAGTAAAGAGCGTTTACCAGATGCTACAAACGAAGTTGTAGTGCATACTGCAAAAGTTGCTAAAATCTGTAATTTCAAAGTAGAAATAAACTCGCACTTGCAAGAAATTGCAGCAGATGGTATTATAATAGCTACACCAACTGGAAGTACTTCTTACGCGTTTAGCGTAGGAGCTCCTGTAATAGATTCCAAACTAAAAGCTTTTGTTCTAGCACCTATAGCACCTTTTAGGCAATTAGCCAAACCATTGGTTATTGGTGCAGAGAGCGAAATTAAAATTTCTTTGCTTAAAGGTAAAGATTGGATTCTTGCTATTGACGGTCAATACGAGCGAAAGCTAAATGCTAAAGATAAAGTAACTATGAGTATATCTGATAAGCAAGCACAATTTGTTAGATTGAAATGATATTTTTGTTTTCTAAGAAAAAAGAATTTTCAAGCTGGAAAATTGATAGAAAAGTTTTGAAAATGATTTTGGAATGTTCTAAAGAAGAGCATCCTAAAGAGTTTGCTGGTTTTTTGAAAGCTGAAAAATTCGTTATTAACGAACTGATATTGATTCCAGGAACAATTTCTGGCAACGAAGGCGCTTTGCTGAGATTGCATATGCTGCCAGTAGATTTTGGAGTTGTAGGTACTATCCATTCGCATCCAACAACTTCTTTCCTGCCCTCAAAACCTGATAAAGAGTTATTTGCAAAGTTTGGAGGAGTGCATTTGATTGTTAGCTATCCTTATAATGAAGAATCTTGGAAAGCTTATAATTCGAAAGGCGAGGAAGTCAGTTTTGAAATTGTGGATTTATAAAGGTGAGAAAATGAAGTGTCCTGAGCTCACTTAGTTACAATCTCAAATCCTCTCTCAGTAACAAGAAGCGGAAAATAGTCTGTAGGGTGTTTTGTCTCACGCATTTTAACTACGCTAATATATCTGCCTACTGTTTTGCCAGTTCTCTCAGTTGCAAGATGAATTATACCGTCGCTTAGAAAGCTCTCAATTTCGTATTTGCCGAAAAGCTTACTTTCGCCAGGCATTTCAGAAACTACGAAGGTAGTAAGTCCAAGACTACGCAAGTCTTCAAAAAAATGGAACATTTCGCTGCGAGGATTGTCCATTACAGAAAGTGCGCAAAGAGCGTCTAGCGAGTCTATTACTACAATTTCAAATCTCAGCATTTGCTTGTAATTCTCTATTTGATCTTTGAGTGAGCGAATCCAGCTGATTTTACGACCTTCTTCTATTTTAAAGCCGGCTGCAACAACCTCTTCGCCTACTTCCTTTCTAACCTTACCAAGATCCATTACTGTAACATAGTCTTTCACATTTTCTATATTCATATTAAGTTTCTGCATGTGTCTAATAAGGCTCTCTCTGCTCTGCTCAAGTGAAAGATACAAGCCCTTAATTTTACGCTCTCTAGCACTGTTATAAAGAATGTTGAACACAAGCGAAGATTTCATACTGCCTGCAGGTCCAGAGATAAGTACCACATAGCGCTTAGGAATGCCGCCTTCCATCTTTTCATCTAAACCACTAACGTAAGTTTTTATTCTATCGTAGCTTATCATCTTAAAAAGCTATCTGCTCGAAGAGTAATAAAACTTTCTTTTATTACAAAGGTTTTTTAATAAAGCCTTCCTTCATACTGACTTTAGTAAGATTTCGAGCTCTTTCTATTACACTACAAGCAATTTCGTAAAGCTCTTTCTTGGTTAGACACTTTCTGGCAACTCCTTGCTCTATTGCCTTTAGTGCAACTGCAACTGCTTCTCTAGGAAATACCTCCCATTCATCCATCGTTGGCACAATATATTCTTCATGTAGACCTTTATCCTCAGCGCATTTTGCAAGCTCGAAGCTAGCAGCAATACACATTTCATCAGTAATAGTTTTAGCGCGCACATCTAAAGTACCTCTGAAAATGCCTGGGAAGCCAATAGAATTATTTATCTGGTTTGGAAAATCGCTTCTTCCAGTAGCTACTATTCTAGCGCCCGCTTCTTTAGCTTCCCAAGGCCATATTTCTGGTACTGGGTTAGCTTCTGTGAATACAATTGCGTTATCGTTCATCTCAGCAATCCATTCTTTTTTTATAGTGTCAGGTCCTGGCTTAGAGGCTGCAATACATACATCAGCGTTTTTCAAAGCTTCTGGAATGTTGCCATGCCTGTTTTCAGAATTAGTTTTCAAGCACAGCTCCCATTTCTCAGGATGCGTTTTTTCAAGCTCTTTTCTATCTTTGTTCAAAATACCTTTACTATCTGCCATTATTATATTTCCTGGCTTTACGCCTGCTTTTATAATAATTCTAGCAGCGCATATATTAGCAGCGCCAGCGCCTATCATTGCAATAAGAACTTCTTGCTTTTTTTTGCCTACGAGCTTAAGTGCATTGATAAGAGCTGCAAGTGTAATAGCAGCGGTACCCTGCTGATCGTCATGCCAAACAGGAATATCCATCTCTTTTCTTAGTCTATCTAAAATATAGAAGCATTTAGGCTGCTCTATATCTTCTAAGTTAATACCTCCGAAACAAGGCTCTATGATTTTTACTGCCTCAATAATTTCCTCTGCATCCTTAGTTGCAAGGCATACTGGGAATGCGTCAACGCCTCCAAGATATTTGAAGAGAAGAGCTTTTCCCTCCATTACAGGCATACCAGCATGTGGCCCAATATCTCCCAAACCTAGAACTCTTGTGCCGTCACTCACGACAGCAACGTTATTCCATTTATTTGTAAGCTCATAGACTTTCTCAATATCATCTTTTATTTCTTTGCAAGGCTCTGCTACTCCAGGGGTATACCAGATTGCGAAATCGTCAAACCCACGAATAGCGCATTTAGGCACTACCTCCACTTTGCCTTGATAAAAAGGATGCAGTTTTAGCGCTTCTATGCCTGGCTTCTTCGCTTTCGCTAAAAGTTCTTCTACAGTTGTTTTTTTCATTTGGTAAAGGCAATTTTTTTGCTCTACTATTAATGTTTCGTCTGTTAGGGTAGAAAAAAAGATAAATAGTAAAATCTATTACTGATACAGGTGAATAAAATATGGCTGAAAAACCGCATCTAAATCTAGTATTCATAGGGCATGTAGATCACGGCAAATCTACAGCTATTGGAAGATTGTTGTTAGAGACAGGGACTGTGCCACAGCACGTAATAGATGAATATAAGAAGGAAGCGTCAGCCAAAGGCAAAGCTACTTTTGAGTTTGCTTGGGTAATGGATGCATTGAAAGAGGAGCGCGAGAGAGGTCTTACTATAGATGTAGCGCATAAGAGATTTGACACTCCCAAATACTATTTTACAATTATAGATTGCCCTGGACATCGAGACTTCGTTAAGAATATGATTACGGGTACAAGTCAAGCAGATGCTGCTGTTCTTATCGTTTCTGCTGCTGAAGGTGAAGGTGTCCAAGCGCAGACTAAAGAGCATTTATTCCTTGCTAAAACGCTTGGCGTGCCACAGATAATTGTAGGAATAAACAAGATGGATGCTACAACGCCCCCGTATAGTGAGAAGCGGTATAACGCTATAAAATCGGAATTGGAAAAACTTTTGAAGACAGTGGGCTACAAACCAGAAAAAACTCAATTCGTGCCTATAAGTGCTTATATTGGCGATAATATTACTAAGCCATCTGATAAAATTGCTTGGTTTAAAGGACCTACATTCATGCAAGTTCTGGATACTTTAACAGTACCTGAAAAGCTAACAAAACTACCTTTGAGACTGCCTGTGCAGGATGTTTATACAATTACAGGCGTTGGTACAGTGCCAGTAGGCAGAGTTGAAACTGGCGTACTAAAGCCGGGCGATAAAATAGTATTCCAGCCTGCTAATGTGACAGGCGAAGTGAAAACTATAGAAATGCATCATGAAAAGATAGACAAAGCAGAGCCTGGCGATAATGTTGGGTTTAACGTGAGAGGCGTAAGTAAAGAAGAGATAAGGCGTGGCGATGTTGTAGGACATGCAGATAATCCACCTACAGTTGCAAAATCATTTATCGCTAAAATAATAGTTTTGCAGCATCCTAGCGCTATTGCCCCAGGCTACACACCTGTATTCCACTGCCATACAGCGCAGGTAGCTTGTACTTTTGAAGAGCTTCAAAAGAAGCTAGATCCAAAAACAGGTGCTGAACTACCTGAAAAGCCTGAGTTTCTAAAGGCAGGCGATTCTGCAATTGTAAAAATAAAGCCTACCAGACCGCTCGCTATTGAAAGGGCGCAAGATTTTCCGCCTTTGGGTAGATTTGCTATTCGTGATATGGGTCAGACAGTAGCAGCTGGACTTTGCATAGAAATCGAGAAAAAATAAATGCCGCAGAAAGCAAGAATCTCGCTCACAGGTACTAATCCA
This sequence comes from Candidatus Thermoplasmatota archaeon, assembly GCA_030018475.1. Classification (NCBI taxonomy): domain Archaea; kingdom Methanobacteriati; phylum Thermoplasmatota; species Thermoplasmatota archaeon. The sequence goes on along the minus strand of JASEFT010000035.1, from coordinate 6,217 downwards.
CAGAAAGTAGAAGAAGTGTGTAGCCAGATAAAAGCTATTTCTGAGAGGACTGGCGTGAGTATGAAGGGTCCTATACCTCTTCCTACTAAAAGGCTTGTTGTGCCTGTAAGAAAAGGGCCTGATGGCGGTGGGACAAGCACTATAGATAGGTGGGAAATGCGCATACATAAAAGAGTTATTGATTTAGATGCAGATGAAAGAGCTTTACGTCAGCTTATGCGCTTGCAAATACCTGATGGTGTAAATATAGAAATTGTTTTGAAATCGTAATTAAAGCAAATCGCGCGAAAGGAAAACTTTAATATTTCATATTCAGATGTTGTTCTCAGTGTGATAAATGGCTGGGGGTAAATCTGATATCGTATATTATATGGGTTATGGCGTTGTTGGGATACTTTTAGGTACTTTCGCAGCGTTTTGGGCACTAGGAACTTTGACTCTTTCGCAAATGCTCGTACTATGGCTTATGTTCGTAGGTCTTGCGCTAACAGCACTAGGCTGTGTAAGAGTTTCTTCTGCTTCGAGAATGCCAACTCTTGTGGGGTTTGGTATCGGGCTTGCAATAATATTTGGCTCTTTAACTACCGTTGTATTCAACTTTGTGGCTTTCTGGCTTGCAATAGCAATAATTGTAATTTTACTCAGTGCAGGACTTGTGGCTTACAGCTTGATAATATCAAAGGGAGGTAAATAATAATGGCTGTAGATTTACGTAAAAAAGTAGAAGAAGACAGAGGGCTACTCAAAAAAATAGAGCTTGCAATTCCAGGCTTTAGAGGTTATAGAAAACGGGAAGATTTGAGGATAGCAGATAGTCTGCTGAGAGCGCAACTAGCAGATAGATTAAAGCATGTAGGTACACAACTAGAGCGGTGCAGACAAGATTTGGTTAAAAGAATGGAATTGGAAGTGCTTGAAGATGCAGCACGACTTGTAAACAATATTCAGAAGACCGAGAATCGCGTAAGGCATGCGGAACAAGGCTATAGCGGAATATCAGCCGATTTCAGAATAGAAGTAGAAGAGCTGAACAGACTTTATGAATGGGATTTGCAGCTGCTCAGCGATATTGATAAAATAAGAGCAGAAGTTGCAGGCTTGGAGAGAGCGATTCTTGGTGGTAGCAGAAGTGAGCTCCCACTACGTTTACGCGCAGTTAATGATGTACTTCAAGATTTTAATATGACTTTTGACAAAAGAATAGAAATAATTGGCGGAATAGGAGTGTGAGATAAAAATGGTGTTCTTGTTTAGGAAGAGTGATATCCCTAAAGCAGATGCAAGAGCAACTTTTCATTGGGAAGACGCTTGGAAAGGCGAAAATGTAATGTACCGCATACCTAGAAACATCCAGTGGAATGATAATGTTGTAGTGAGGGAAGATGAATATGCAGTATTTTTCAGAGACGGAAAAGCAATGCATGTTTTTGACAGACCAGGCAGATTTGCAATGACCACAGAAAACGTTCCTGTATTGGGCAGACTTGTAGCTGCAGTTACAGGCATACAGCAGTTAGGCGAAATTTACTATTTACAGAGAAGAGAGCTTAGAAGCAAGTTTGGCACTGCAGAGCCGCTTGCTTTTAGAGACCCTGATTTCGGACTTGTTAGAATCCGCGCGTTTGGTGATTTTGCATATAAAGTTGTTGATCCACTATTGTTTATAACTCAGTTTGTAGGCACTGAAAGAATTACATCTAGCGATAAAGTTATCGAATGGATGAAAGCCCAGCTTGTAATGTGTCTAAACGATGCACTTGGCGAACTGAAACGCGATAAGAATATGGCTGTCGTGGATATGCCTGCATATTTGCAAGAAATAGAGCAAATTGTTTTGAGTAAAGTAGCAGATAGCGTGGAAAGGTACGGAGTTAAGATTGCTAAAATTGCAGGTTTAAATATTAATTTACCAAAAGAAGTACAAGAAGCTATTGATAAAAGAGGTGCAATGGGCGCGCTTGGCGTTGATTACATACGATATCAAACAGGTAAAGCAATCGAGGGCGTTGGTGTAGGCGCTGCTACAGGCGCTGGCGACGCTACAGGAGCAATGGCTGGCTTAGGTGCAGGCGCTGGCGTCGGATTAGGTATTGGAGCTATGATGGGACAGGCTATGCAGCAGCCTGCACAAGTACCGCAACCACCAAAACCTACTATTAAATGCCCAAAGTGTAATGCAGACGTGCCTGAAGGCGTAAAATTCTGCCCTAACTGCGGCGCTAAAATGCTCGCACCTGGTATGATGAGCTGCCCTAAATGTAATACAGATATAAAAGTAGGCTCTAAGTTCTGTCCTAGCTGCGGTGAAAAATTAGTAAATAACTGCCCTAAATGCAATGCTGAACTGCAGGCGGGCGCTAAATTCTGTCCTAATTGCGGTAGTAAAATAGAATAAAAGGAGTGTGATGATAATGGCTACACCTATAGAGCAGGAAAAACCAATAATGTGCGAAAGTTGTGGTGCGCCTTTGAAAATGGGTTACGGTGCTACTTTAGTTACTTGCGAATATTGCGGCTCGAGTATGACTATCAGTGGCGAAGTTGCAAAGCTTATTTCCAAGCACAGCATGCTGCTGAACAAGATCACTCCAGAGCAAGCAGTAGAAGTAGCAAAGAGATGGATGGACTCAGGTATTTTTAGGGTTGGCGTTTCTAAAGAAGCTACAATCACAGGAGTAACTCTTAAGTACTTACCTGTGTGGACAGTACCTGTGACGGTCACTGGCAATTACTCTGCATCCAGCTCAGGAGGCTATACTGCAGATGTAAGGCAGATGAGCGACGCGTGGAAAGAGAAAGACAAAAAAGGCTTTTTGAAAGGGCTGGGTAAATTAGCTGTTAAAGGCGCTGCTATAGCTGCAATAGCTGCTGGCGCCAGTAAGACAATAAGCTCGCAAGGGAGAGATTCGAGAGGTATAGGCTTGATGTTGGGTGGCGGTGTGATTCACGATATGGCTGGCGGCGGGCAGAGAGGAGTTGCAAGCGGCCCTATTAGCAAGCAGTACTATGAACTTATGCTTGCAAGGCGCGCTAGCGATATAGATTTAAATCAATATCAAATACCATTGCAGGAGAAAGAGATATTTGCAATCGGCAAGATACCACAAGATGCTGAGATACTCAACGGCGACATGCTTGAAGAAGAGGCGAAAGCAAAAGCTGACGCGCTCGCAAGAGAGCAGGTAAGAAAAGAGCTCTCACATCAGTACGATACAATTCATTCTTTAAATCTCAATACTGCACTTGGTGAATGCGAACTTGTACATATACCAGTATGGTTCGTGAGCTACGAGCACAAAGGCGTAAATAGATTGGCTGGCGTTGATGGGATTACTGGTAAAGTAGTAAATGGTACGAGACCTACAATCTCGTTAGGTATTTTGGGTAAGAAGAAAGAAACTTAAAAAGGTAAAAACACTGCACCTTTTCTTTATGCGACTGGCGTGAAAAAAACTATCGGTGAGCTTGTCGGCACTGGGTTTATATATTCAAAACATTATTTAGATTTAGAGATGATTAAAAATGCCTTTAGGGTTTGGAAAAGGAAGAATTGAGGTATTTCTGGACAAATACAACTATGTTCTAGGAGAGATGATTAGCGGGCGACTATCTTTAAAACTGAAGAAGCCAGTTCGCGCGAGAGCTCTAAAAGTTGCATTAATAGGTCAGCAAAAAACAACGCAACACGGAGGATTAACTACCATTGGTAGTGGTAGCTATCGTTCGAGTAGAGAAACGCGCCCCATCTATAATTTTGAGATACCTTTGGATGGCGAAAAAGAATACACTGGCGGAGAATACACGTTTCAGATAAAAATCCCAGAGACTCTACCTCAACCAATGCTTCCACCAGGTACTGTGGGCACTATATTGAAACTGATTACCGGAATGAGCCAAACAATAGATTGGTATGTGCGTGCATATTTAGATGTGCCTATGGGACTTGATGTATCTGGAAAAGTGCAAGTTGTGATAGGGTAAGCAAGCTAGAAAAAACAAGAGCTGTTCTTCAGATAAACTTGTAAATATCCTTTAAACGCTTGTCATATCTCATTTCTTTTTCCATTTCCATAAGCATGAGAATACGTCTATAAGTTGCTGGATGTGTTGAGAACAACTCGTTTGCCCTTCTCCAGTGCGATTTCGCCTCTTTCTCTACAGCAATTTCTAATTCTTTTTCATCAATCGTGCCATCTTTGTCCAAATCGTAGCTGTCCATTCTCTCTTTGAGAAGACTGTAATCATTTACAGCTTTAACAGGATCACCAATATAAAAAGCCCTCGCACCACTCGGCTCGGCCTTTCTGCTTAACGAAAGCCCGTATGCAATTTTTGTGAGTGCAGAACGCAGCCCGTGAGGGTTGCCTGTAACACCAGCTGAGTACGCATCTGCATAGTATTCCCTTGTTCTTGAGAGCTTGAGCACGAGCAGCTGAGAGATGAGATATACCGTGTAGGAGAGCACGCCCACTATAACTGCAAACAATAATGCCTGTCCCTTACCCCTGCCACCACCTCTAGGATGTTTTAGGAATCCAAAAAGCGTTCTTGCAACCATGTACGTGAGCAGTGGCACTGCAGAAACCAGAGTCATAGTTATAACATCTTTGTGGGTAATGTGTCCTAGCTCATGCCCTATCACACCCTCAATCTCATCTTTGTTCAGTTTCGATAAAAGCGCACTATGCACGACGAGCGTAGTATTGTTTACACTCCTGCCGAATACAAATGCGTTCGGCGTTGGATTGTCTATCACTGCTACTCTCGGCATCGGCGTGTTTGACTTCGCACATAACCGTTTGACCATATCGTATAGAAATGGATTACTCCTCTCGGAAACATAGTGCTCTTCTTTTAGGCCTGTAGCTCTTCTCACAATTGCTGGCGAGATATACCACTGAATGAAAATAAACAATGCTACTAGAGCCACGATTATTACTATGCTGTACCAGATAAGACCAAAAGGTATTCGAAACACAAAATGCAGGATATAGTCCACTGATATCATAAAAAAGAGCAGCAAGCCGACAATTAATGATATTGTGATACGCGCACTCCTCTCTAGCGCGCTGAGTGAGCCCATAAAAAATATTATTAGTATTGCGGGATATATAGATTTCGTATGGTAGAGGTTGTACAGCAAATTAGCTGTCCGAGCTGCGGCGCTCCAGTCAAAGTAGTGCCTGGAGAGATTATAATTACGTGTGAGTATTGCGGCTCTGATATGAAGCTCGGCGAGAAATTCTTCTTAAAGCATTCGATAATCCCAGGGAGGTATAAAAGTGCGGATGTGGTAGAGATTGTTAAGAAATGGATGGGAGGCGGCTTTTACAAGCCTGATGACTTAGCGAAGAGATCGATAATCAAAAGTGTAGAATGCGTCTTCCTGCCTTTTTTCATCGTACATCTTGAAGCTCTGACGAGATATTCTGGGTTTTTTACTAGAACTGGAGAAAACATCCCAAAAAATGGTGAGTTGAAAAAAGAATATTTCTGGAAAGTGCTTGGGAGACGTAGCTCAGAGTTCCCGACAAAAGAGTATCATATACCATTAAGCGGAAAAACGCAATTCAACTTGGCGCACATTTCGAAGAACGCAAAATTTCTCAACTCTGAAATTGACGAGAAGGAAGCTGAAAACATCGCTAGGCAGGAAGTAGGTATGCATCAAAAATACCTTCTTGAAGATACTATCGACTTGTTCTCATCATTAGATACGGATTGCAAGATCATTGATACCGAATTGGTGCACGCGCCAGTATGGTTCATTGAGTACGATTACAAGAAGCATATTTATAAAATACTGGTAGACGGCGCGTCTGGCGAAACAATCAAGGGAGGTATACCATTACCGGACACTTCATTCAAAGGGCTCTTCAAAGAAATGAAAAGGGGGTTGTTTTCCAGATGCGGAGGTAGCTAAGAGGACTAAGGCGCCAGATTTGAGACAGCCCTTTTCCTTCTCTTGTAAAGAGAAGAAAAAGCGACTGGCGGAAAAAGAAGAGAAGCAAGGGGTTGCGGAGCAACTCCTTAAAAATACGATTGTTGACTCCCATCGCCAGTACAAAGGCTGAGAAACATCTGGTGGTGCTCTGCACCTCGGGGGTTCGAAAGAAGCCTTTCTTTTTTCTTTTAAGAAGAAGCCTTTCTTTCTCTTTTCGGAAAAGAGAAAGAAACTCTTCAGGGAAAGAAAGAGAAAAGGGAAAGAGGGAAAAAT
>JASEFT010000034.1 GCA_030018475.1 Candidatus Thermoplasmatota archaeon | reverse complement strand
GTTTTTTAATTTCTAAACTTGCTGAGCTTCCTGATATTAAATTCCCAGTAGTGCTAAAAGCTCAAGTGCCAGTTGGAGGTAGAGGTAAAGCAGGGGGCATAAAGTTTGCTGGCAATAAAGAAGAGCTTGAAAAAGAATGCTCTAACTTATTGGGCGCTAGTTTGTTAGGCTATAAAGTAGATAAAATTTTAGTTGAGGAAAAGCTAGAAACTGAGAAGGAACTTTATTTAAGTATAAGTATTGACAGGAGTGCTAAACTGCCTCTTTTAATGGCTAGCGAGTGCGGAGGCGTAGATATAGAAGAGGTGGAAGAGGAAAAGATTATAAAAACTCATGTTAATCCTTTTATAGGGATACAAGATTTTAATATTCGTGAGTTGATTTTAAAATTAAATATACCTTTAGAGCTAAAAGAAGAATTTTCAAATTTAATAAAAAATCTATACTCTTTATTTAAGAAAGAAGATGCAGAGCTTGCAGAGATCAATCCTTTAGTTATAACGAGAGCGCAAAAGATAATTGCCGCTGACGCTAAACTTACAATTGATAGCGCTGCTATGTACAGGCATAAAGAGTACGAAAGCTTTCAATCGCTGTTAGAGCGAAAATGCGCTGAGAAAGGTATTGCCTTCGTTAAACTTGACGGTAATATAGGCGTAATAGCCAATGGCGCAGGACTTACAATGGCTACTCTAGACTGTATAAACTATTTTGGCGGCAAGCCCGGAGTATTTCTTGATTTGGGCGGCGGCGCTGAACCAGAAAGAGTTAAATATGCTTTTGAACTAATGCTCGAAGCAGAGCCTAAAGCTGTATTTATTAATATTTTCGGCGGAATAACAAGATGCGACGAAGTTGCGCTAGGCCTAAAAGAAGTTGCTGAGAGAGGGCTCGTAAAAATTCCTGTGGCTGTAAGAATGAGAGGAACTAACGAAAAAGAAGGTAAAGAAATTTTAGAAAAGCTTGGAATTACAACTGTAGAGACTTTAGAAGAAGGTGCTGAAAGGGTGATAAGCTTATGTCAATAATATTGCCCAAAGATACTCGCGTTCTTGTCCAAGGTATTACTGGCTTGCAAGGAAGATTCCATACTAAAAAAATGCTGGAATACGGTACTAATATAGTGGCAGGCGTAACTCCTGGCAAAGGCAAGGAGGTTGTCGAAGGTATAGAAGTATTCAACTCAGTCTCTGAAGCTATGTCTAAAAAGCCTAATGCAGCAATAATTTTTGTACCTGCTCAATTCGCTAGAGACGCAGCCCTAGAATCTTTAGAAAATAACTTAAAAATCATTGTGATTATTACCGAGCATATTCCTGTGCATGATACAATAGAAATTTTAGAATATGCAAAATTAAAAAAAGCCGTAGTAATAGGTCCTAATACGCCCGGAATAATCTTACCTCATACTAGAACAAAGCTAGGGATCATGCCGAACGAAATTTTCCTACCCGGAAATATAGGTGTTGTATCTAGGAGCGGAACTTTAACTTACGAAATAGTAGAAGTTATTACCAAAGCTGGCTTTGGTGTTAGCGCTTGTATTGGCTTGGGTGGCGATGCTGTTGTAGGAATGTCCTTCGTAGATGTATTGAAAATATTTGAAAAAGATAAAAAGGTAGAAAAAATAGTTTTAATAGGTGAAATTGGCGGTAGTGCAGAGGAAGAGGCGTGCTCATATATTGCTAAAATGAAGAAGCCTGTATATGCATATATTGCAGGAATAACAGCTCCTAAAGGCAAGAGGATGGGCCATGCAGGCGCTATAATTGCAAGGGGAAAAGGAAGCGCGGAGAGCAAAATTAAAAGTTTTGAAGGCGTAGGGGTAACAATTGCAAAGCTTCCTAGCGAGATAGGCAAGCTAATAGCTGAATAGCAAAAAATAAGTATATCTAGAAATATTCTTCATTTAGGTGCGATAGAAAGATGTCGAGGAAAATAGCTGCTTGGTCTTTGGTGTTAGTACTACTAATGAGTGGCGTGCTTATAGCTATAGGGCAGGAGCCTACAACTCAACGTCAGCGAGAGTATGAAATAACTGGAATTGTCTTGCATTCTCTAGATGGTAACGCAAGAATTTATAACGAAACAAAGGTTTGGGTTTGTGAAAATATTACGGTGTATTTATTGAAAAATGTTACTAACATAAATATCGATACCGGTGCTACAGATCAAGGCACTAACGAGACTGATCGCGACTCCTTCTCCTTTATACCGGAAAGTCAGCCTAACTGGGCTGAGGGGGATGAGGGTATAGCTGTAGGAGAGTTTCATAGCGAGCTGAATTACGCATTCATAACAAATTTCACTTTAAAAACAATCTACTATCCGCCACCAGTTGATAAGACAGAATACGTTGGCATCTGCGACGCTACAGAATGGGAACTTATACCTACACCGAGAATATATAAAAGAGGCGATACTTGGATAAATATATCAATACCCAAGTTTACAAACCAGCAAATCTCAGCACTGGGTGGTGGCACACCAAACTCTAACAATACTATTGGATATGCTATCTGGAGAGATGATCTTTTGGACAAGCGTGCTGGTATTGCTGACTACTCAAACGAAACTCATTATTTCTTTAACGATACTACTATTTCGCTAGGCGGGAGTTATTATTACTCAGTCTCTCCTATTGCAAGAGCTAACTATGAAGTATCTGCGAGATCGCTAAAACTCAGTACTGACGAACTTGATATAAGTATTGCACAGGAGTTAGAGACTGCGTGCTTTACAGGGGGCAGTGTACTAAAATTAGCTTATAACATAACGGGCGGAGCCGCACCGTTCAAAATAATATTCAATTTAACAGAGCTAAATATTGTCTATGAGACAACTAATTATAGGCATGGAGAGCATACTTACGATTTAGTTATCCCAACGGTTAACGCAACACATGTCAAACTGAATATAACATTAACTGACGACACTGGCAGAACTGATTGGTTAATAACGCCAAGTGTAGGATATTTTGGGATTGATTCAAAGAAGCCTACGGTTAGCAACGTAACTCCAGAGTCGGGGGCTAGCGATGTGAGCATTTACGGAGATATTTTGATAGAATTTGATGAGCAAATGAACGAAACGAGTGTAGAAAACGCATTCTCAATTTCCCCAGCTGTGAGCAACCTTGCCTGGAGTTGGGTTACAGAGTGGGTTACAGATGATCGTAAAATTAGTAAAGCAATAATTTCGCACGACCCTTTCCAAGCAAATGAAACTTATAGCTGCAGTTTGACTGCAGAAGCTAAAGATTTATCAAAGCCCGGCAATAGCTTGGTGCCTTACTCATGGTCTTTCAAAACAACACCATTGATAAGTTTATCATTGCATTTCCCATATCCAGCTGCAAGACTGACTGGTAACGTAACTCAAACACTTAGGTACAGTGTTGGCGGCGGTCTGGCACCTTATAATATTACAATTCTGTTTTATAATGGCACTGCTTGGAGTTATGCTGCGAATCTAACCAACATCCAGAGTGGTGCCAATAGTTATAGTTGGTCTGCTCCGGCTTTAGATATATCTAATGCAAAACTCAAATTTAATGCAATTGATGCGCGAGGCTTAACTGCACTACTCGAACGCGAGTTCGTTCTCGATTCTACAGCTCCTAAGCTTCTAGAATATACTGGTAGCGAAGGCACTGCAGCAACCACTGGCAAGATCCTATTGGCATTTAGCGAAGCTATGAATATTACTAGCGTTGAACAGAATTTTAATTTAATAGATAACGAAACTAATACTAACGTAGACGGCACTTGGAAATGGGAAGACAGCAAAATCGCAATATTTGAGCCTGCTGCAGCGCTTGGTCCCAATAAGAATTACACTGCTAGAATTACAAGTGAAGCACTGGATATCTCAATACCGGGCAATAGACTTGTAGAAAAGGTTTGGTACTTTACTGCACTTGAAGGTAGAGGCGATTTTATAGTCACAGTAACTTTTCCAACTATGCCTAGGAAAGGCGATGTCGGTAAAATAACAGTCAGCCTTTTCAATACGGGCATTAGAGGTTTTAATTCTAGTGGTACGATTATAATTAAATTCTATCAAAGCCCTGACGGCGTCGCCTGGGCACCGATAGATACAAAAATCATTCCTGGGATGTGGTTTGGTAGCAGTGAGACTAGAAGCATAGATGTAAAGTTCGAAACAGCTGGCGACTACTATTTCAGGGTAGAAATAGATTCTACAAGCGCGTCAGATATTTTCAATGATAGGGACTCTTTTGTAACCATCGCATTTATTAGAGTTGAAGAGCCACCACTGCCTATAGTGCCTTACGCATTAATCGCACTAATGGTGCTTATAGTGATAGTGATAGGATTCTTGATAATTGCAAGTCAGAAAAAAGTGACAAAGAAGAAAGAGGAGCTTGAAGAAGAAAGATCAGAGTGAAAGTTTAATGATTCCTTCTAGCGCTTTTTTCTCGCTCTCAGCGAGCTCCTTTGCAATATTTTGATCCTTTGATTCTGCAAATATTCTATAAATAGGCTCTGTACCAGAAGGTCTTACTAATACCCAGCCATTTTCAAAGAAAATTTTCACACCGTCAAGAGTAAGAGATCTTAATCCTACCACAGCTTTCGATTTAATGTATTCATCAAGTACTTTTTGTTTTAATTCTTCAGGACATGAAATTTTCGTTTTGTATAAATAATACTGAGGAATTTTTGCAATCAACTCAGAAAATTTTTTTCCTGACTTCACTAATATTTCTAAAATTTTCGCTATCCCAATAGCGCCGTCCCGGCAGTACTGGAATTTAGGGAATATTAATCCTCCATTCTCTTCGCCGCCGAAAACCGCGTTTTTGTCGCGCATTACTCTTGCAATAATTGGAGAGCCTACTCTCGTATATTCAACTTCGCCACCTTCAGCTTTAACAACGTCTTCTAAGCAAGAAGAAGAGCTAACTGCAGTTACAACGAGTCCTTTGTTCTCTTTAACTAGCTCTCTAGCGCAAAGTGCTAATGTCTTCTCACCAGGCACATAATTGCCTAGCTCGTCTACAAATATAGCTCTGTCTGCATCACCGTCATGCGCTATACCTAAATCTACGCCAGCCGCTTTTACAGTAGTTATCAACTCCTGTAAGTTTTCAGCTGTGGGCTCAGAAGGGTGCGAGGGCACACCCTGAGGCTGAGAATTTAGCAGTATTACTCTACAATTAAGCTTTTCGAGGAGATAAGGCGTGGTAAAGCACCCTGCACCGTTAGCGCAGTCCAAAACTACTTTTAAATTTGCAGCTCTTATTGCTTCAGTATCTACTAAAGAGAGCACTGCATTCACGTAATCTTCAATTATATCTGCAGTGGAAACATTGCCTAAATTATCCCATGCAACTTGCTTGTATAACTTCTGAAAATATATATGCTCTATTTTTTCTTCGCTCTCTCTTGCCAACTCTATGCCATCGCTATCGATACATTTTATACCGTTGAACTCTGGTGGATTGTGGGAAGCGGTAATGACAACTCCAAAATCAAGATCGAATTTTGTTATACCAAACTGAAGTGTAGGTGTAGGCACAATACTGAAATCTACAACGTCTATACCTGAAGATAATAATCCTGAGAGCATTGCGCTCTTTAATACAATATTAGAAGTTCTCGTATCTGTAGCAAGAGCTACTTTACCTTTATTGCCAAGGTATGTGCCGATACTAAGTCCTATTTCAAGTGCAAATTGTGGCCGCATTAGCTCGCTGACAACGCCTCTAATGCCGTCAGTACCAAATAATCGTGCCATTTTTTTATAAATTCAATTTGCTGATAGTAGCATTTAACAGCTTTTCTGCACCTTTACTATCCTTTAATACATCAGTAGCAGGTAGCTTATATTTGCGCTCGTATTCTTTAGCCACTTTTTCCCATGACTGTACATCCTTGCAATTTAGCGAAATACCGACAACGCTCGTATTGCCTAGTTTTTGTACAGCTTCAATTTCAAATTCTAGCTTAGGAACCTTTTCAGGATAGCTGTTTCTGTGCTTCCTTGCAGGATTATGCACCATAATTACGCACTCAGGCTTAGAGCCGTAAAGTATACCGAGTGCAACTGGGCCGTAAGCTGAATGCAGTATAGAGCCCTGACCTTCTACAAATATTATTTGCTTGCCCTTTTGAGAGACTTTTCGTACCATTTTTTCAACAGCTCCTGGAATGAAATCGCCTGGAATAGCATCTACTGCAATACCTGCGTCGCAACCTATCATTATGCCTGTCTGCCCAGTAGCTACAAAACCTGCCTTTAAACCTTTTTTTTGCGCACTTTTTACAAGCTCTAGAGCTGTAGTCCTTTTGCCTACACAGGAATCAGTTCCTGCAACCAGCACTACAGGCACTTTATGCTTGTACCCTTTTGCAAGCTCTAACTTGCCTTCGTGCTTCCTTACATCCCATATTTTTGCATTATATTGCTTTGCAAGTGTTGCAAGCTCTTTGTCATCGCTTAAAAATTCGTGCATTCCAGATACAATATTGATATGGCATTTGATAGCCCTTTTAATATCAGAGCGCCACTTTTTAGGTAGCTTACCACCAGGAGGCGCTATACCTATTATTAAGCTATCTATATCTTTAGAAAAATCGTTTACTATAGGAATTCCAAGTATGCCTAGTCCTAAAAATTCACCTGCGTCTTTTCCAGCTAGAGTCTCATCTACAACTTCCTTTATTTTGAATTTACTGCTATGTCTAATAAGACCGTGCGCGGTTTTTGCTTTACTACTTCCAAAACAGCCTCTTGCAAGTATGGCAGCTTTCATTTTCATTAATCAATAATTGTAAGTAAAGAGATAAAATTTTTGTGGCTGTCTCTAACTACTTCTTATAAAATATATACTGTCTCGGTATTCTCAGTTTTTTACCGCACCAGTATCGGCATTTTTTGCACCTATACCCAATAGTAATTTCCCAATCGTAAAGAGTCTTGTTCTTTATAGGAGTAACTCTTGATTTGCAGACAGGGCATTTAGCTAATTCTTTAATTTCTTTACCTTCTCTTACATTTAACTCCACTCTTGCAAGCTCTTTAGTCAGTAGAATAACTCTAGCTCTTGAACCGCTTACTTTATAAGAAGGGTCGAACTTTAAAAGCTCTTTAGAAAGTAGCTTTTTTAAAGCTGTTTGGGAATTAACCTTTACATTCTTTCTAAATATTTTTTTCAATCCTAGCGTTACAAGCTCTTCATCAGGAATTTTGTAGCCCATGTTTAAGAATATAGAAATTTTTAGTAGCTATTAATGTTTATCCAAAAAGCATATAAAGAGCGCATTCTTATATCTTATTAAATGGAAAAGAGGACCAGAGTTATTATAATGGGCGCTGCAGGAAGAGATTTTCATAACTTTAATGTATTTTTCAGAAATAATTCCAATTACGAAGTTGTTGCTTTTACAGCTACTCAAATACCTGAGATTGAAGGTAGGGTATATCCTAAGGAGCTTGCAGGCGAGTACTATCCTGAAGGAATACCGATCTATAGTGAAGAAGAGCTTCCTGAGCTTATTAAGAAATACCAAGTCAAGCAGGTGATTCTTTCTTATTCAGATATCTCTTATCGTCATGTAATGAGGAAGTCAGCCGTAGTTAACGCTGCAGGTGCAGACTTCAGACTTTTAGGCACTAGCGCAACAATGCTGCAATCTAAGAAGCCTGTAATTGCAGTTTGTGCAGTGCGTACAGGCTGCGGTAAAAGCCAGACTTCTAGGAAAATATTTGGTATTTTAAGAAAGAAGGGTTTTAAAGTAGTCTCCATACGTCATCCAATGCCATATGACGCTGACCTTAAAAAGCAGATATGCGAGCGATTTGAGACTTATGAAGACTTAGATAGATACAATTGCACTATTGAGGAACGTGAAGAGTACGAGCCTTATTTAGATATGAATGGCATTGTTTATGCAGGCGTAGACTACGAAAAAATTTTGCATGAAGCTGAGAAAGAAGCTGATATTATCATCTGGGATGGAGGCAATAACGATTTCCCGTTTATCAAGCCTGACTTACATATCACTATAGTGGATCCTCACAGACCCGGGCATGAGATAAACTACTATCCGGGAGAGGTTAATCTAAGAGTAGCTGATGTCGTTATTATTAATAAAATAGATACTGCTAAAAAGGAAGACATAGAAGAAGTGAAAAGGAACATTTCAAAATGCAATTCTCAAGCTAAAGTTATTTTAGCAAATTCGCCTATTACCGTTGACAGACCTGAAATTATTGAAAACAAGAATGTAGTTGTAGTAGAAGATGGTCCTACCCTCACGCACGGCGAAATGCCTTACGGTGCAGGGTATCTAGCAGCCAAAAAATTCAATGCTTTAATAGTAGATGCAAAAGAGTACGCTACAGGCTCTATAAAAGCTATTTACGAAAGATACCCACATTTAGAAAAAATACTTCCTGCAATGGGCTACGGTAAAAAGCAGATAAAGGAGCTTGAAGAGACTATAAGTAAAGCTGCAGTCGATGCTGTAATAATAGGCACTCCTATCGACCTAAGAAGAGTAATGAAGATTGACAAGCCTTGCGCAAGAGTGAAATACGAGCTTGAAGAAATAGGCAAGCCTGACTTGGAAGATGTGATTGAAGAGTTTTTGAATAAGGTCAAAGTGTGAAGATGGCACTTTTACGTTGCAATCATTCCACAACAATCCCTGCGTACCCAACAACTTCAAGCATGTGCTTTTCTATATCGCCTGAAGTACAATATTTAAGTAAAGTTGCTTTCTTTGCATCAATGCTCTCAAGCATAGCCATTACAGGTCCATAGCCACACATTGAAATAGAGTAACGATTAACCACTTCGTACAACCCTTTAGCATCTAAGTTTAAAATCTTTTCTATAGCTAACTTGTCTTTTCTTTCTGCCTCGCTCCTCTCTTCGTAATGAGTGAAATCGCTAGAAGCAATAACAACAACATCCTTTTTTAACTCAAATATTGCTTTTTTTATTATGCTACCAACTTCTTTTGCAGTTTTATAATCTTGTATTCCCAAGCACAAAGGCACAAACTTAAAATCTTTTTTTATAAACTGAAGAAAAGGCAACTGCACTTCAATCGAATGCTCGTACCGATGTGCGTTAAAATCGTTATCAATAATAGTATTTAACAAAGCGTCCGCAAGCTCTAGGTCAATTTCAGCTTCGCCAAGAGGTGTAGAAAAAGTTTCCTTTGTAATTGCAATCCCGCTACCGTAGCCTGTATGATTAGGACCTATTATTATAAAGGTAGCTGGAAAGCGGTCTTCAGCTAGCGCAGCATAAACCCAAGCTGCTGTAGCTCCTGAATACATATAGCCTGCATGAGGTACTACAGCACCTTTGATTTTGCGTAAACCTTTCTCGTTATATTTAGGTAATTTACCAGTACCTAACTCGTGTAGATAACAGCCTTTAATCTGCTTTACTAACAGCTCTTCGGTACTTGCATAGAAGCTACCTGCAACTGCCGGTAAGCGCATTTTTTACAACTCCGTCTCAAAATCTTCTATTTTAAGTTTAAACTCGTCATTACTTTTAATAAGATTTTTTGCTTTCGTAACTTCTCTTGTAAGCAACCAGTAAATAACTGCTAGAGACCTTTTACCTTTGTTGTTTGCAGGAATTACAAAATCTATATATTTGGTTTCGTTATTTACATCGCATATAGCAATAATTGGAATTCCTATATTTACAGCTTCTTTTAAAGCTTGGCTATCAACCGCAGGGTCGGTAATAAATATAAGCTCGGGCTCCAAATATTCTGGAAGTTTTGGATTTGTAAGCGTTCCTGGGATATATCTGCCCACAACCGCTCTCATTCCTAAAGTATTTGCAAATAGTGATGCAGGCTTTTGCGCGTATTGCCTAGCTGCTACGACCAATTCTTTCTGAGGTTCGTAACTAGCTAGTAATTTAGCGCATAGCTTTAGTCTCCTATCAGTCTCTTTTACATCGAGCACATATAGCCCGTCAGACCTTATTCTGAATATGAATCTTTTCATATCAGCAGATTTCTGGTGAGTACCTATATGCACTCCCGCAACTCTGTACTCTTCGTCAGGTAGTAATGGCTCTTCCGTCATTTTTTAAGATCCTCTTCTATTCTTATGAGCTCGTTAAGTTTCGCTAGCCTTTCACCGCCTGCAATTCCTGCTTTTATAAATTTAGACCCGAAGCCCACAGCTAGATGGGCTAGGATTTCGTCTGTAGTCTCTCCACTACGATGCGATACTATAGTGGTGAGCTTGTTATTATGTGCTAGGCTCAAGGTATTATAAGCTTCAGTTACCGTACCTATTTGATTAGGCTTTATCAGTATAGCATTGCAAGAATTTAAACTGATACCTTTTAAAAGCCTTTTAGAATTTGTAGCGAAAAGGTCGTCGCCTACAACAAGGCATTTATCACCGATTTGAGATGTTAACTTTGCAAAAGATTCGAAATCGTTTTCTTCAAAAGGATCTTCTAAATAGAAAATATTGTATTTATCTACGAGTTTAAGCGCTAGCGCTAAATGCTCTTCTTTTGTAAAGCTTTTGCCTCTGTACCAGTATTTACCTTTATTGTAAAACTCGCTTGATGCAAAGTCTAATCCAAGCTTTATATCAATACCTTTTTTATCACTGGCTTCTCTACAGCAATAAGCTAAGATATCACTTGCTTCTTCGTAACCTAAATTAGCTACCCAAGAGCCTTCATCTCCTCTCCCTAAAGTAGCGCTTGGAAAACGGCGCTTCAATTCCTCGCGTATAAATCTATAGACCAAAAAATTTGCACTCAGAGCTTCGTAAATGCTCTTCGCAAAAGGAATCGCTAAAAATTCTTGTAGCTCAGGACCTCTAATTGCATGTTTACCTCCTCCAAGTACATTGCTTACAGGTATAGGGAGCTGTACAGAAATAGGTGAGAGGTATTTATAGACTGGCAGCTGCAGAACATTTGCAGCGCATTTCAATACTGCAAGTGAAGTAGCAATAGCAATACTGCCGCCAATCTTAGAAAAGTTGTCAGTGGCATCGAGCTCTTTAAGCTTTTCATCGATACCGCGTTGGTCGAGCACGTTCATACCGATTAGCTGAGGAGCTACAAGCTCTTTAAATTGCTTTATACCTAGCTCAATATTGTTTTTTGGATAAGCAACAGCCTCATGCTTACCAACACTAGCTCCGCCTGGCGCGCTAGCTCTACCAAAACCTTTCGATGTAAAAACTTCCACTTCTACAGTCTCATTTCCTCTGCTCTCAAATATTTTTCTAATCTTTAGCTTATCAATAGCACTCATTTCACAACTCTTTTTACAGTTATAGGAATCACTCCTTTTTCAAACTCAATCACTGCAATTTTAAGAGGGTCTATAGTGTTAGAAGGTAGTTTAACAAGTATTGGAGCTCCCATTGCGACCTGTAAAGCTCTAGCTCCTATTACAGCTGCTTTCTCAAACCTTGTATATTTATGTTTACCTTTAGGGTATCTCAAGCTTTATTTCACCTTTAAAGCTGGAGAATAGCCTGAAATATCAAAATTTTTCTCTATACAGCAACTAATAAAAGTTTACTCTTCAAACTCAGCCCCGCAATTAGGGCATGTTTTAGAGGATGCTGGTACTAAAGCTCCGCACCCACCGCAAACCACCATTTCTTCAGCTTCGCCAACAGGTTTAGGAGGAGCTTCTGGGGGCTTTACAGCAACTTCTTCTTCAGCAGGCACTTCTTCAGCCACTCGCTCTTCCTCTGCAACTATTTTCTCAGCAGGTATTTTTTCTAGTTTAAGGTCTCCAGCTATTGTTACCAAAATAATACAGGCTGCAATGACTGCACCTACAATAAGTGCTGTAAATCTCAGTGCGGCACTTGGTATTTCTGCAGATTCAGGTATGGCTTGCAGTCTGAACGCACTCCATAATGCTACTACTGACATAACTATTAAAACTACTATTGGCGGAATAAATATTTTTTTCAAACTCTCACCATCGTTAGTAAGCAATTAGTAGCTTATAAAAATTTCGCTTTTATTCTCATTCTATAGCTCAGAGCTAAAATTAGTAGAGCTACGACCACAGAAATTATTCCTGTACATAATGCTACGTTATAAGGTGCAAAATCGCTTGTGTAAGTCTCTATACCGATATTAAGCCAACAAGCGAGCCAAATGTATAGAATACCTGTGAAAAGCGCTGCAAGACCAATGTACATAGCTACGTTCTCAGCTATTAGTTTTTTACTTGCTTTTGAGTAAATTACAGTAGCAATACCCACGCATAGCCATAAAACTGCAAGCCATACAGTTAGATTGTAACTAACTGCAATACTAAATCTTTCAGGTATTATTTGAATTAGGTTAGAGCGGTAATAAAGCAAATAGCTGAAAATGAATAGCAGAATACTGCTTGTAAGGGGAACAGTGCTGAGTTTGAAGCATGACTTTCTCGCTTTTATTAGCTTTTTAAGCTCTTCTAAACGCGATTCTATCTTTCTTTCAAACTCAGGAATTTTTGGCTTTATGACTTCTATTACAGGCTCTTGATACATTGGCTTGTATAAGTTTGTGATAGATTATAGAATTTTCGGTTTTTTGAAGTATCAAGCCAACAATAATAAATAGTCGATAACACAATTAATAGGAATGTAAAATGTGCGCGTGGCTTATCACAAAATGGTTTGGAACCTTTATTGTTGACAACTCTAAAGTCATAGCATATAAACTATTTCCTAAAGTCCCAAGCCAAATTGCAGAAAGATTGAAAAAAATAGATAATAACGAAATTTTAGAAGAGGAGAAAGAGCTTGCAGCTGGACTCTCTGAAGGAATTTACGTTACTACCGAAAGGCTATTGCCGTTAGGCAAATTAAGTAGTGTAGAATTCGTTTCGTTAGTCCCTGAGCAATATAGCTATAGCTACGAGCTACTTCAAGCTTCTTCTATAGAGCTAGCGAAAAGTCAATTAAAAGAAAAAATTTATGAAGACCAGGATATTATTCAAGCTGTTAGAGCTAACGAAGAAATTATTAAAGCGAAAAATCTGTTTTTAGAGCGCTTCAGAGAATGGTATGGTCACCATTTTCCAACTTGCAATTTTGAGATTGCACCAAGAGAGTTCGTAACCAAACGCGAGCTCAGAGCTAAATTAGGCGATAAAGAGTTTGATAGCTTAGCAAATCTTGCAGCTACAATACTTTCATTAGACAATTTAGAGCGCTCGCTCGAAAGCTACATAGATGATAAAATCATGAAGCTCGCTCCCAATCTAGCTGAAGTAGCGACACCAATTCTAGCTGCAAAACTTATAGCCGCCTCAGGAGGCTTGCACAGACTTTCTGCGCTACCTGCGAGCACTATCCAATTACTAGGAGCTGAGAAAGCGCTATTTAGAGCGTTGAGAAAAGGGGCAAGAACACCAAAATATGGACTGATATTCCAGCACCCTAAAATTTCACAAGCGCCTGTAGAGCAGCGTGGTAAGTTAGCCAGATGGCTCGGCAATAAAATTGCAATAGCTGCAAGATTAGATTATTTTTCTAAGAAAGAAGCCTTTCTTTCTTTTAGAAAAAGAAAGAAACCCTTCAGGGAAAGAAAG